>JAFAGX010000286.1 GCA_019237515.1 Acidobacteriaceae bacterium | reverse complement strand
TCGTCGAATTCTGATGTTGTAACGGTGTACTCGGGCCGCGCCGGCAGAATAGTCGCAATTTCCTTCTGCGAAGCCTCAATGCGATCCGGCGTCTGCGGATGGCTCGCGAACGTCTTGTCCATGAAGCCCGGTTTTTTCTTCTCCTGGGCCTCAACTTTCTCAAAGAAGCTGATGTAGGCCTGAGGATCGTATCCGGACTTATAGTCATATTGCAGCCCGAGATAATCGGCCTCAGCTTCGAAGCCGCGCTGGAAGCTCATGAACGCGATCGGCAAACCGAGACCTGATGCCTCATACACGGCATATCCCAATCCGCCGCCAACGAAGATCAACGGGATGGTAGCGATGCCTGCGTATTGGGAGCGAGTCATCTGCCGGGTAGCGTGACGCGCGCACACATGCGCAATCTCATGCGCCATGACTCCAGCAAGCTCGGCTTCTTCATCCGCGGCTAAAATCGTTCCGCTATTGATGTAAATGAAGCCCCCGGGCAACGAAAAAGCATTAATCGCGTCGGAGTCAATAATCTTGAAAGTAAACGGAACCTGGGCATCGGAGTTGCGAACCAGGTTTTGGCCAAGCCGGTTGACGTACTCGGTCACCACGGGATCGTTGATCAGTTTCGAAGAAGAATCCACCATCTGGGCGTACTGCTTGCCCATTTTCATGTCGGTTTCCAGCGAATACCAGTTGCCTAAACCACGCCCGCCAATCTTGCGGTTGCCGATAGCGTCTACGTCATCCTTGCCGCCATCGTGCTTGACCTTGCTGGGATCGGCGGGCTGCACGGGCGTATCCGTACTCGCCTGCTTTTGCTGCGTCTGGGAATTTGCATTCGGAGACGGCGGCGTCTGGGTCGATACTCCGGGATCGTTTCCGGGTGGTGGTGGCGCTTGGCCGGGACTACCGGTTCCCGGCGCCTGAGCAAACGCAAAAAAGCTGCCCGTCAAGAAAACTGCTGCTAATGCCCAACTCCGGAACTTCATACGCCACTTCTCCCGCCCCAAACAGGGGCTTTCTACGATTATAAACCTGCGGCGCAGACCCGCACGCAGCAGTTCTCTTAAGGTAGGACGCAAAGGGAGCAAGGAAGGTTACCTGCTATTTTGCGCTTCCACATAGCGTTAAACGCTTCTGCCCTCAATAGCTTGCCATTGCGGCCCCGCAATCGTAAGATGGCGCGTTCTCATCCAGTCGAAATTCAAGACCGGAGGCGAAGATGCTCAACCGTCGCGGATTTCTTACGTCCACGGCCGCAGGCTTGGCAGCCGCCATCGCCCTGCGCCCAGCTCTCTTCGCCCAGCTTGAAAAAGCGCCTGCTTCCCTGCCGGATCGCGCCTTATATGAAAGCGATGAAGATGCTTACTGGGGGGAGCTGAGAAAGCAATTCCTGATTCCTGCGGACGAGGTTTATCTCAACAACGGTACCGTTGGCTCGAGTCCCGCGCCCATACTGCGCGCAGTTTTCGATGGTTACAACACAACCGAAAAAATGGACCAGCAGGACCCGGAAGACTATCCCATCTGGGGCTATGCCGCCTGGAACGAGTTTCGCGATCCGCTGGCTGAGTTTGTCGGCTGCACGCGCGATGAAATCGCGCTGCTCCGTAATGCTACCGAAGCCAATAGCTACATCGCTAACGGCATCGACATGAAGCCCGGCGATGAAGTGTTAATGACCGACCAGGAGCACCCGGGCGGGTTGCAGCCATGGAATTTGCGAGCCAAACGCTACGGCGTGGTCGTGAAGAAAGTCGAATTACCGAAGCCGGTGAAAGACGCCAGCCAGGTTCTGAATTTATTCAACGACGCCATTACGTCGCGCACGCGTGTCATGTTCTTCAGCCACATCACAACCGCGACCGGAGTGGTTCTGCCCGCAAAAGAACTGTGCGCTCTGGCGCGGTCAAAGGGCATCTTGTCGGCCATCGACGGAGCCCACGTAATCGGCATGATGCGTCTCAACCTGCGCCAACTCGGATGCGACATGTACTCTTCCAGCCCGCATAAATGGCTGATGGCGCCTAAGGGCTCTGGATTTCTATACGTGCGCGACGAAGTCATCGATCGCATCTGGAACACGATCGCGACTGAGGGCTGGGATGAGCCGAAGCTGAGGGCAGAACGCTTTCAGCGCATCGGGTCGTCGAATGTGCCGTCGCTTTGGGGACTTCGGGCCGCAATCAAGATGGCAAACGACATCGGGTTGGAGCGCATCGAACGACGCCATCGGCAGATGTGCGACTACATCCTTGGCGAAATGACCAGGCGAGGGGCGGAATCCTGGACTTCTCCTGATCCCGCGCTCCGTTGCGCGATTGCCACCGTGAATGTTCCACCAATCAAACGGATGGATCTGGAAAATTGGATGTGGAAAGAGCACAAAATCCGTATTCGCGGCGGCGAACCATCGAAGCTGCGCCTCTCGACCCCATATTATCTATCGAAGAAAGATCTCGACCGTTTTCTAGCCGCATTCGACCAGTTCAAAGCCCAAGCGCACGCCTCGTAAGCAACTCCTCAGCTTTGGACGTAATCTCTAAAACTTGATTTTGAAGCCGGGCTGCCGTCCGGCCTGATCTCACATGACTGATCTACAGACCAAAACGCAAAATGCTCTGGATGAAGGACGCACGCTGATTCTAGGAGCACAAATTTTGCTTGGCTGCTTATACCGCTCCGCGTTTGAGCCCGGATATGCGCATTTCTCGACGACGTCGAAATGCCTGGTAGCGTGCGCACTTGCTCTCATCATCCTTGCGATCGTTATCCTGATGGCGCCCGCTTCATACCATAGAATCGCCGAGCAAGGCAGGGACAGCCAGGAATTGAATGCCTACGTTTTGTCGATTATGAAAGTGGGGCTCGTACCCTTCGCGCTCTCGATTGGGCTTTCGCTTTACATTTTCTTGAACAGCGTGCTCGGGAGAGCATGGGGCATCATCCTGGGAGTTGCTACTACCATCTTGGCCATTTTTTTCTGGTATGGATTGAGACTTTTCTATAAACATCGCGGTGCCCACTAGCGAACCACCGATGCCAAAACAAGAAGAACTCGATGAGGAAATTCGCCAGGCGCTGACCGAGATCCGGATGGTATTGCCCGGAGCTCAAGCGCTGCTCGGATTTCAGCTCATCACGTTTGTCCTCTCCGACTTCGAAAAACTGCCGCAGTCCCTAAGAGAGCTCCACGTCGTGAGCGTAGTCTTTATGACACTCTCTGTGATCCTGCTGATGACGCCCGCGTCTTATCACCGGATTGTCGAGAATGGTGAAAATACCGAGCACTTCCTGCACTTCGCTAGCCGCATGCTGCTTTGGGCTTTGCCGCCTCTGGCGCTGGGAATCTGCGGTGACTTCTATGTCGTGCTGCGCACAATCAGCCAGTCCGTGCTAGTGTGCGGGATCAGTGCGGTTGCGCTGCTGGTCTTCTTCGCGTGGCTGTGGTTTGGCATGCCTTTGGCTCGCCGAGCGCAAGACTCCCGCGTTCGTGGTACCAGACCGAAGGCAGCGTAAGAGAACTGGCCGGCGTAAACTAAACCCACTAAATCTCATGATCCACGAAATCCTTCCCGTCGGTCCGTTGCAGTGCAACTGCTCACTCATCGGAGACGAGATCACGCGCGAGGCAATGGTCATCGACCCCGGCGATGATATCGAAGACATTCTTGCGGTGATCGCGAAACATCAGCTTCAGGTCAAGCAGATCGTTATCACTCACGCCCACATCGATCATGTCGGCGGCGCCATGAAATTACGTACAGCCACCGGGGCCCCGATTCTGCTCAATCAGAATGACTATGCGCTACTGAAGATGCTCGATATGCAGGCGGTTTGGGTTGGAATGGACAGCCCTGGCCAAGTCGATATCGATCAGAGTGTGAAGCAGGCCGATAACATCACAGCAGGATCGCTGGTAGCCAACGTGATTCAAACCCCGGGCCATACCGAAGGCAGCATCTGCCTATACTTTCCGAAGGAGCAAAAATTGATCGCCGGCGACACGCTCTTCGCCGGAAGCATCGGCCGGACCGATCTGCCCGGTGGTTCATTTGAGAAGATTATTCGGTCGTTACATGAGAAAGTTCTCGCCCTTCCCGATGAAACATTGGTCGTCCCCGGCCACGGCCCGCTGACAACCATTGGGGCAGAACGGGAAAGCAATCCGTTTTTGAAGTAGCTAGCAGCGAGTAGCTCGCGAAATACATGCGACTCAGACATCTTAGCTAGCAGCTACTGATTACTAGCTACGGTCTTCTTCCCCAGCCTTGCCGCAATCCCATGCATTACACTCTGGGTCTCAGACGCCCACCAACTGGCAGTAACCTTTTGCACTTCCGATTCGAGGTCCTGCTCAAAATAGGTAGTCAGATCAGCGCGGGCTATGCGCCGAGTCATGGTCATGGCTTCGCGCGGCAGAGCCAGCAAGTTCTCGCACCACTGAACAGCACGGCCAATCACGTCATCCGGCGGCGCTAAATGATCGACTAATCCCGCAGCCAGCGCCTCATTTGGCGACATCAGCAGACCCGCAACCGCCAAACGCTCTGCTTGTCTTGGGCCGACGAGTCGCCGCAGTCCTTCAAAAATAACAGGAGGCAGCGGCAAGCCAACCTGGACTTCATTCAACCCGACCTTGAAATCTCCTTCCGCCGCAACCCGCCAATCACAAAAAATCGAAAGCACGGTGCCGCCAGCCGGAGCATGGCCGGTGATCGCAGCAGCAATCGGAATTGGAGAACAGGCAAGCGCGTGTAACAAAGCGTAAAAATCGCGCCATAGGGCCGCCATTCTCTGGGGATCGTAGGTAAGCAGGAGCGGGACATCGAGTCCGCCGGAAAATCTTCCCGGTGAGCCTGACAGAATCAGTGCGTGAATTCCATCACTGGGGGCGTTCTCGACTGCTTGCCGC
>JAFAGX010000219.1 GCA_019237515.1 Acidobacteriaceae bacterium | reverse complement strand
GGTTCAGGTGGCCAAGAATCGCTATACCTCAGATGCTTACCATGACTTCGTAGGATTTCAGATCTCCAAGCCGGTTCTGGAGCGGGCCTTCCAGCAGACCTACGACATGAAGTTGCAGGATGTAATCCACAAAGAAGATCTTGCGTTCGGAACCTTCCGGCACGCGGTGAGCACGGTGATTCCCGAGATGACGAAGGTTGCGCTGATCAATCGGAATGCCGAAGTCGTGCGCGATACGCCAAATCGCAATGAGAAGAAATTTCTCTACCGGCTAAAGCGTGCCGACTATGAAAAAGAATGGGGAACCGAATATCGGAAGCCGGGAAAAGGTGCACGTTTTATGGCGGCTCTGTTCAAAATTTTCCCAAAGTTCGGGCCCTTCCGGGCTCTGGCATTCCAGGTTCCCACCACCCAAACCGAAGATATGTACATCAAGAGCATAAATAAGAGCGTGGATGAGTACCGGTCACTGTTGAAGGAGCAGGGGGCAGGCCAGCTTCGGTTGACGAACCTGGATTTCGATACGGGAAAAGACACGCGCGCCGGTGAGTACAAGTTAGCCGACCAGGCGTATGCGCATCTGCTGCATGATTTAGCCAAGAGGAATTTCGATCAGGTTACCCCCGACTTGCGGACGAACATTCTCGCTTTCTACGGAAATCTGAACGCGCCGCTGGAGACAAAGAAAGATAAAAGAGCCTGGCTGCAGACAATGGTGGACCTACAGAAGCTCAAGCTTGCTGCGATTGAACAACCGGAGGGGACGGCTGCTCTGTCAACTGGTGTTCCGGAACCATAAAAGCCACCGCTTTACCCACGTCAAAGGCCTCCCCGCTTTCTGCTAAACTTCTGGTAGGAATCGCGGAAAGCGCGCATCTAACTAATCAGTGTTCCCAAGACTTTTTCACATTGGTAGCTTCAGCTTACCCACCTACGGGCTATTGGTATCTCTTGGCGTGCTGATTGGCCTCTGGATTAGTGTCCGCAACTCCGAAAAGCAAGGCATCAATCCCGAGCATGCATGGAATTTTGGCATTCTGGTAGTACTGGCTGGAATCGTGGGTGCCAAGATTCTTTACATTGTGAACGACTGGGGCTACTACACGGCCCATCCAGGTGAGATTTTCAGCTTTGCGACCTTGCAGGCCGGCGGCGTGTTTTCGGGCGGACTCATTGCCGCGTTCGCCGCGGCTGCCTGGTACATCCGCAAGAATCACATGCCGGCACTCGGCACGTGTGATGCATTCTCGCCGGGATTGGCGCTCGGCCACGCGATCGGGCGCCTTGGATGTTTCGCCGCTGGCTGCTGTTATGGCAAACCGACTACGCATTTCTGGGGCGTAACGTTTAAAAATCCACTGGCTCAGACCTGGGTCGGTACGCCGCTCGGTGTCCCTTTGGAACCGACTCAGCTGTTCGAGTCTGCGGTCGAACTGGCGAATTTCTTTATCTTGATGTGGATGCTCAAGCGGAAGAAGTTCGACGGCCAGGTGTTTGGGGCTTATCTGTTCCTATACGGAGTTGCGCGTTATTTCCTTGAGTTCATCCGCGACGACCCCGGGCGCGGATCCGTTTTCGGCGGCGCCATGACTGGCACGCAACTGATCTCGATTGGGCTGGTCATCACTGGTGGGCTGATCTGGTGGCTGCGGCCGGGGTTGAAAGCAATGCCGGCGCAGGCCGCGCGATAGGCTACTCTGACTATTCATTGTTGATTGTCGATTCTCGATTTCCGGTTGCCAATTAAGTATCAAGGCATAGGATCGTCCGGAGTTCGCGCCTTTACTTCAGGCGTGTAAAGCGCCCCAATATAAGCAATCCTGCATGGCTGAACAGGAACTGACTTCGTTTGTTGCGGATATCAATGATGCAGGAATACGTTTGGATCAATTCCTGGTTGGGCAGCTGCCGAGCACGAGCCGGGCGCGCATTCAGCAACTGATCGAACAAAAAAAAGTGCTTGTCGACAACCGGCCGGCGAAGGCTTCATTGCGATTGCGCGGCAATGAGACGATCGCGATTACCGGCGAAGTTGAACGGCCCACGCTGAAGGCGATTGCCGAGGAAATCCCGCTCGAAATCGTTTACGAGGACGATGATCTTGCAGTCATCAATAAGCCAGCAGGAATGATGGTGCATGCCGGTGCAGGCGCCACCGAGGACGATCGCAATCGTGGAACCCTGGTGAATGCGCTGTTGCATCATTTCGCCAAGCTGTCAGGAGTTGGCGGCGACTTGCGGCCAGGTATAGTGCACCGACTTGATAAGCTCACCAGCGGCTTGATTGTTGTTGCCAAGAATGATGCAGCACATCGCAAGTTGGCATCCCAGTTTGCCGGACGGCAAGTCAAAAAAACTTACACGGCTCTGGTGCATGGCTGGATCAAGCGGGACCAGGGCACCATCAGCACCACCATCAGCCGGGACCGGATTCGCAGGACCCGTATGACCACCCGGCGAGCAATCGGACGCGAAGCGATTACGCACTACACCGTTCAGAAACGAATCGACTCGCCTTACGGGAAATTCAGCTTGCTTGAAGTACAGATTGACACTGGCCGGACACACCAGATCCGCGTACATTTCGCATCACTGGGACATCCGGTCGTAGGCGATACGTTGTATGGAGCGCCGCGCGAGATCCGCGGTAAAGATGTTGCAACCATTACCCTGCCCAGAAATTTTCTTCATGCGGC
>JAFAGX010000549.1 GCA_019237515.1 Acidobacteriaceae bacterium | reverse complement strand
CCTCCTGCCGCCTTCCATTGCTATTTTTTCTTTAAGAATTTCCGGATCCATGACTATGAGTTCTCCTCGTTTTCTGAACGACGGATGGAACTTCGCGAAATAAACCTTTACACCCGAAGCAGGGCCGATCTTTAATTCCCTCGCCAGAGCCACCGCAATGCGCACGAAGAAAATCAACGCGCTGCCGCATAGCACAGCCACTAGGACCCTGGTAATCAAAATTGCAGACAAAGCCGTTCCTGACTCGTTAGAGCAGATTTAACTACTCAGCTCATAAAAGTGGGGTTAATAGTTCATAAGGAATTCGTAAAGGGGATCACGACGTGACAGGCAGAGTGTTAATCCGTTCAGCAGCCCCAATCCGCTTCGCCCGGCTTCGCAAAGTATTTGCGGCTCGGGTGGTTTGGCGAGGATGTCGCGCCCAATTCCTCGAGCGTCAAACGCGCCGCCGCTAACAGTAAATCTTTTTCATTCTTGGGAGTTCGGTCCCAACTAGAGCTCTTGTCTTCATCGCCCCGGCAGTCGTAATCGTGGGCCAAAGCTTCCGTGTAGTGATGGAAAATCTTGGCCAGTTGTTCCGCAGAAATATCCTGAACCGACATAGTCTCCTATCCTTGTTTTGCCGTGTAAACTTCACGGACACCTGTTGAATGGTTTGTTGCTCGTTTTTGCTTGCGTAATCGCATGAGAAATCCAACTAGCAGCAAAAACATGTTTACAATCGCGAGCATCGCCATGCTCACCTTCCCCAATCGCTCAGATCATTGGATTACGAAACCCGTAAAGATTCGATAAAGAGTTCGTAGAATGTTCGTAAGGCAGGAAACTGATCAGGCACTGAAGACTTAAATCTCGCTGGGCGTCGCAGACGTCACCATGCGGATTTTTGCGCTGAGATTTCGAGCTGGTTCTCAGAGAAACTCTGGAACGGGAGTTCGGATTCCACGACCGTACCCGGATTGGCGGCAGCGATTGTCAGGCTGCCTCCCAGTTGACGAACCCGCTCCGCCATGCCGCGTAGGCCCACACCGAAGGTGCTCGTTCCGCGTTTCTGCGCGTCGATAATCTCAGTGGAAATGCCCTTGCCATAGTCGCGAATCGTCAGCACCAGCTTGTCGGAAGTTCTGGCGAGCGTGATCTCCGCTTTCTGGCTCTCCGAGTGCCGATGAATATTCGTCAGGCATTCCTGCACGATTCGAAACACCGCAACTTCTGTATCCGGAGATAAACGATCCAGCCTTGGCGACAGGCTGAGTGCGATCTCAATGCCGGTTCGCTCAACAAATCCGTCGACATACCACCGCAAGGCGTGCGCTAGGCCCGCCTCGTCCAACATCGGAGGGTGAAGAAGATATGACATCGTGCGAACGTCTCCGATTGCCTGGGTAGTAAGCTGAAGACTGTCGGCCAGCCAGCGATGCGCGTTTCCGTTTGTTCCGTCCAAGTGCTTGGCGGCAAGCGAGAGATTCAACTGTATACCCGCCAGAAGTTGGCCGGTGCTGTCATGCAGTTCCCGCGCGAGCCGCCGACGTTCGTCATCCTGCAGTCGCAGCAGACGGCCCGAGAGTGCCCGCAGTTCTTGCTCGGCATGAGTACGCTTGCCCACCTCATCTCGCAAATTTTGGTTCGCATGAAATAGCTCGTTGTTTGCGATCTCAAGCTTCGCTTCGTGCTCCTTCGAGCTTTTAGCGGCGGCAATCATCTCGTGCACCTTCGGGACCAACGGTGGAAGAGCGATGGCTGTGATCACAGAAGCCATAGCGGTCACGAGCTTTACGTCCGCCGACAACCAATAAAGCGGTTTCCACAAAACGACGACTTCCATCAGATGAGTGAATCCGCAAGCGATGATGAACGTTCCGAATGCCAGAAACATCCAACTGAAGGGCATCTCGCGTCTGGTGCGGTACACCAGGTAAGCTAAAGTTATCGAGATCGAAACGTAGGAGAGCCAGATGAGCGTGTCCGATCCGACATGCAATGCGATCAGGCTCTTGTCGTAGAGATAGCAATATGCGTGCGGCAGAAAACCCGTTGACAGCAATCCCCGGATGGTTTGCGGCACCAGCAAGATTGCTATCACACTTGCCGCCAAGATGGCTCCCGCGGCAGCAAGCAAACCTCTGCTTCGTAAAGGCTCAGCCTGCATCAAAGAAGGTTCCCCCGACAAGCGAATTCAGCGCACAAAAACAGCAGTTTAGCTTATTGAACGGTTATCGACCTGAGCAATCAGGGAAAACCTGTAGATGGACCTATTTCCCTGGTTCGAAACGGTAGCCCACCCACGGCTCCGTCACGATATATCGCCGTTGCGCCGCTTTGGCTTCAAGTTTCTTGCGCAACTGCCCCACAAACACGCGTAGATATTCCACCTGCTCCGTGCTTTGACCACCCCAGATCGCACTGAGGAGTGCGCGATGCGTAACTACCTTTCCGGCGTGTCTCGCCAGGTACACCAACAAGTCGAATTCTTTGGGAGTGAGATGAATTTCTCGCCCATCCACAACGACCTTGTGTGCTGCCAAGTCGATGCGAAAATCGCCCATCTCGATCAGCGGGATGGATTCTTCGTTCGTACGACTGCGCCGCAAGTTCGCGCGCACCCGTGCTAGCAGCTCTTCAATCCCGAACGGTTTGGTGACGTAATCGTCGGCGCCAGCGTCGAGTGCTTGAACTTTTGTGCGTTCCTCGCCGCGCACCGACAGAACCACAATCGGAACATCGGATGACGCTCTCAACTTCCGGCATAGCTCGAGACCATCCATGTTAGGCATGGCGAGATCGGTGATCACCAGGTCGGGCGTCCAATCTTTCATGATCTCCAGGGCGGTTTCGCCATCATTGGCCACGCGAATGTCATATCCATGGCTGGAAAGGCTGGTTCGCAATACCCGCGTTATCTGGGGCTCATCATCGACCACGAGAATGCGCTGATGTTCTGTCAAGGAAGACCACTAACGTTCTTGCGTGACGATGTGAACGTCCACGGCCGGCGCATCACGCAGAAATCTGTGAATGGCATTGAGATAGAAATACCTTTTCAGGCCAGTCGTAGCTGACCGCCCAAAAACCATCTGCGTAATGTGTTTTTCCCGAACCAGGTTGGCCACCGCTTCCGCCACGTTTTTCGCTTTCACCTTTTCTATCCGCGCGCCCACGTTTTCCGCGAACTGCAGATTGGCTGCCAGCGTCTTCTGGTTCTTCTCCGTCGTATCCTGGCCCATGTCCACATAAATGACGAACAGCTCACCATCCAGGGCTTGTGCCATGCGCGCACCGCGCGCGATCAAGTATTGCGCCGCCGGATTTGAACTGACCGCAACTCCGATCCGCTCACGTACTGGCACAGCCCCGGTCGTCTGGTCTTTTTCGCGATAGGATTCAAGACTTCGATCAACGGCATGTGCAACCTGCCGCAACGCCAGTTCGCGCAGTGCGATCAGATTCCCGGGACGGAAGAAGTTCCCCAGCGCGCGACCAACCCGATCGAGCGGGTAAATGTCCCCGCGCCGCAT
>JAFAGX010000410.1 GCA_019237515.1 Acidobacteriaceae bacterium | reverse complement strand
ATAAATCAATGCCAACAAGAGGATCGAACCCCGTCCATGTCTCTGTCCCAAGCTGCCGCAACCCTGAATGAGCCTAACCGCCTGGGTGGCCCCCATACCCCCGAAGGCAAGGCCCGTTCTCGCATGAACGCTCTCAAAACCGGGCTCACTGGCCACACCGTCCTGCTCCCCGCAGACGATCTCGCCCTCTACCAGAAACATGTCCAGAGCTTTGCCGAGGAGTGGCAGCCGGAAGGCGCTCGCGAAATGGCTCTCGTCCAGGCCTTGGCCGACCACCAATGGCGTCTCACCCGCATCGCCGGCCTCGAAATGGCCATCTACGCGCAAGGCCGCGAACTCTTCGCTGACCGCTTCTCGCATTATCCCGACGATATGCAGGCCCAGCTCATCCAACTGCAAACTCATCTCTTATATGAGAAACAATTGCGCAACCTCCAACTTCAAGAGCAGCGCCTGCGTCGGCATCGCGAGAAGGATACAGCGGAGCTCAGGAGCCTTCAGTCAAATCGCCTCGGAATCGACGAGAGCCAGGTCGGCAAAGCGCCGATGATTCCGACAAAGATAAACGTACACATCTGCGACAAGCAAGGGAATCTCAGATATACGCGCGAGATCGACTGGTCGAATCTCCCGGCCAAGCCCCCCAGCGAGTTCGAATTTTCAAAACGCCCCATCGACGCCGAATTAGACTCTGTGGAACGTTCGCTCCATGAGCACAAACTCCCCGACGCGGCGTAATCACACATTTATCGACTAAATTTTCACCGCTTACTTTCAATCACCTGCTGGGAAATTTCTTGGTGGTCCGCACGCGCGCGGACATACGCTGGTGGCATGTTAGTCGCGGAATCGCGGCGGGATCTGTTACGATGACGTGCTTACGCCCTAAACGCTCGCACACCCGCTTCAGCACGAATGTTCTCTCGTTTATTCCTCACCCGCTTAGCAATCCTGTGGATCGCGCTCGTCATCATCGGCTCCTTTTTGCCATCCCGATCCAAAGTGGCACTGGGCACCGAGACCCATTCCCGGAACGCCGTCATCCGGCATCAGGTTAATCTGCGGCACCGCTGTGTGCATTTCATCAGCTTCGGAATAGCGGCGCTGCTGCTGGCCGTGCTTGCCGAAACACGGCCGGCGAAGATCCGCGCTTGTGTTGCAACTATCGCGTTGGGTTGTGCCATTGAAACGGGACAAATGCTGATACAACCGCACGGTCATTTCGAATCCTGGGACCTTCGCGACGACGCCTGTGCTGCCGTGCTCGGCGCGGTTTTAGGCGCCTGGCCTGTCATCCGCGTTCGCCTCTTGAGGACCGGAAATTCGCCTGCTCACGATTGCCCATCCCCTGTTGTTCACGAAAATTCGCTCGTCTAGTTTCCGCTGTATTACGCCGTAAAACTGCCGAATTTTAATGACGTTTCGGTACCAATAGAACTTGACCGCCGCAACGTTTACCCGATAACCTCAACCAAAAGCTCGTTTTGGGGGCTTAATTTCAGGAGTTAGAAATCATGATTTCTCGATTGAGAAAAGTCTCAGTCTTCTTTTTATCCACTCTCTTACTGCCCTTGGCGCTTCACGCTGCCGACATCAAAATCAACAGCACGTGCGAACTCGGAGATTGCACGAATGTGGATGCTCTCGGCGATGGGCAGAGTGTCGGGCCCGCCAACTTCAGCTACAACTACACGGTCGGGTCCGACACCTATAATTTCTCTGGCACCTACGCCGCCTCCTACAGTAATACGGGGGGCAACAATATCTCTCTCACGCTCAACGCCACTTACACCGGAAGCGGCCCCAGCACCGGCCATGACGTTATCTCGTTCGATCTTTTGCAGAACTACTATGATCCGCGCCCGGGAACCTGGGACGGCACTTACACCGAAAGCATCCCGGTATCCTTCAGCGGAAACGTCGGCACGGGAAGCACCGTGACCGCGAACCTCTGCTACGACGGTAGCCAGTGCGTTGGTCAGGTCGGCCCCTACGGTCCGGGTTCTTACGACGTGTCGAACAGTGCCGTGCTGACTGGTTTGGGAACCGGCGATTACTTGGATGCGGATTTTAACTTCACCTTTGATTTCATGCCCGGTACGCAGCCCGGAGCCGGCGGCGACGTCACGTCCGCGCCGGAGCCCGCTCAAACGATTCCGGCCGCTCTTGGACTAGCGCTCATCGGCGGATTCTTCCTGCGTCGCCGTAAAGTTTCGCAGCAATAGGAGAAATTCAATGGATCCAAACAATAAACAACAAAACGAAGCTATCAATGCGGCGGATGCTCCGGAGAATCCGGATCGTCGCGACTTAGTCGTGAAGCTAGGCAAGTTTGCCGCTTACGCAGCTCCGTTCACCGTTCTCGCACTGACGCCCAAGAAGGCCTCGGCTGCAAGTGGCCACGGTGGCGGCAAGCACCCATAAGCCGTCTGCAGCAACTCGAATATTGGGACTTTGAGGTCGAAGGGCGCGGAGTAGTAGCCCGACCCGACCTCAAAGGCCTTTTTTTCCTCAATCCGACCGCGCGAGAGATCTGGCGCAAACATCGCGCCGGCGCATCGTCGGAAGAGATCGCTGCCTTTTTTGCGGCGACCTGTGGCATTCCCATAGGAGTCGCCCTCCGCGACATCACAGCCACTCTTCAGGATTGGCAGCAGACCCTTCTCGCCGAACATCCTCCCGAACACTCCGCCTTGCCGTCCGTCAACTGGCCCGAAGACGGAACAGCGCATGCGATAGACTGCCGTCTCAACGGCAAGCACTTCCGCATTCTCCTTCCGCCCGGCGATCTCGTGGACGAGATCGCGCCGCGCCTCGAATCCCTCCGCGTTCCCCCTTCCCCCCCTGACATCACCCTCCGGCTCGTCGAAGCGGACCAGTGTGTCTGCATCTTTCACCGCGGCGAACTCTTAGCCGCCGAAGACCACCCCGCCGCGGCGCGTGCTGTTTTGCTGCAGGAAATGGTGCGTTTATCCGCATCCGATCGCGATTTTCTCGCGATTTTCCACGCCGCCGCCTGCGGTTCTGAGTCGAAATGCATCATTTTCCCCGCCGCCACTCATTCCGGAAAAACGACTCTT
>JAFAGX010000352.1 GCA_019237515.1 Acidobacteriaceae bacterium | reverse complement strand
CCCATGCGGAAAGGAGGAACGGATGGACCGCCCCGCCAGTTGAAACCATTGAAGTTGCGCGCGTCGAAAACAGAATTTCTAAAATAGCCGAAGAGAGTCCCGTGGAAATTATTTGTGCCGGACTTGGTTTCCACGTCGATCTGACCGCCAGCCTGCGTCCCGTACTCCACGTCGTACAGGGCACTATTGACGCGATACTCTTCGATCGCATCCTGGGAGATCTGTAAACGGGTTTGCGATTTCTGGGCCTGCTCCTGAATACCTCCTGCATCTACGCCGTCGATCTGAAAGTTGTTGTCGTCGCGTGCGCGACCGGCAAAGCGAATGGTTCGCTGATCACCGCCGCCGTCATCTTGGGCAAACGGTGCCAACAGAGTGAAACTAGCCCAGTCACGCCCGTTGTTGGGCAGATTACGAATCTGCTCGTCGGTGATGACGGTGGAGGCCTCAGCGGAACTCCGTTCCGCTGGAGCAGTTGTTGCATTGACCTCTATTTTTTCCGCGGTAGCGCCGACCTGTAGCGGGATATCCAATGTCCGTGTCTGTCCCACCCGCAATATGACATCATTGACGACATCGGTCCTGAAGTTGGCGCTCGAAACCGTCACCGTGTACCGCCCAACCGCCAGACCGGGAAATCGGTAATAACCGTCGGCGTTGGTCGTTTTCTCCTGACTGATGCCGGTTCCTACCTCGACGATCTGCACGTTTGCGCCAGCGATCATTGCGCCGGTTTGATCCTTGACCGTGCCTTCGAGTTCGGCGCGATCGATTTGGGCCCAAGCGCCCGGGGCCCAAATTGTGCCTAAAAGTAGACAAACGATTACCAAGCGTATGAATGCGGAAAAAGTAGATAGAGAACTCCTGATTTGCATAACGCCTCCAGCAGTAGGTTGGGCACCGAACCAGGATCGGTGACAGGGTTTCCGGTTTGAGCGCGCACGCATCATGTAGATAGTGGCGGACTACGTCAAACCTTGATTTGCGTTTTTCGGGGTTAACTCTGCTCGGACTCTAGAAAGTCCATGTCACGGGATCGTTAACTGAGTGTGAATTTCTGAAGAATTCTGCTGATTCTGCACGAAATTGGCAACATCGGATCGATTACGCGCGTGGCCTAGAAACGGTTGCTCAGAGGCCAAATGTTATATCACTACACGTTAGTAACCTACCCAAAGCTGCCAGTCAGGTAGATCATTAGCTATCCGGTGCTCCCATCCGGAGACAACCATGCCGCAGAAGCTATTGGAAGTCCTTATGTTAGGTCGTTGTTCGCACGAATTTTCCTGGCCGCGGCGAGCCTCTGATGGTGATTATTACCAGGTTTGCCTGCTTTGCGCCGCCGAATACAAGTATGACTGGAAAACCATGCGGCGTACGGAACGTGTGGATCGAAGTAGATCCGAAGCCAGCCTTGAAACTGCCGCTGCTAAGCGCCGTACTCACAATCGAAAACCCACTTGGGTTCCGCGCGCTCGTCGCCTGAAGCTGGATAGTCCTTTACGGTATCGTGTCAAAAACCTGGGAAGCTGGCACGAGGGCATCATCGACAATCTGAGCCAATCGGGCGTGCTTTTCCATGGTGCGCAAAAGTTCCCGGAGAACACGCTGATCGAAATGGTTTTTGAGATGCCGGAAGAAATCTCAGGCCAGAAGAACAGTACCGTTTTATGCCAGGGGCGTATTATTCGCGCAAAAGAATCGGCGAAAGACAAGCACGATTCGCAAGCGGCACCCGCATTGGCTGCCAGTATTGTGGATTATAAATTTCTCCACCAGAATCGGCCTTAAATGCGCGCGTTGGCTGCGACAAAACAGGAAACGTCAGAACAGTTGTAATCAACAATTTTGCTTCAGGAAATGCATCTACTCTGCATCTAAATTCACATATACTTGGCAATACACCATCAGGAGCATTGGCAATGAAGGCGAGAGTTCCTCTCTTTTTTACCGCTGTTGTGCTTTTGACCACCTTGACCATCGCGTTGGGCTGTTCAAAAGCTCCGAATGACTCGCAGATCGCCAGCGATATTCAATCCAAGATTAATGCGGACTCGGGCTTGCAAGGAAAGCAGCTCGCGGTACAGGCAGAGAAGGGCTCGGTTACGCTCTCTGGCGTTGTCGAGACCGATGCGCAAAGGGATGCCGCAGCCCGGTATGCATCTTCAGAACCCGGCGTCAAGCAGGTCGTAAATAACCTGCAGATCGCTCCGGCGGCAGCGGCGCAAATTCCGCAAAACCCACAAGCTCCGGCCGAAGAGCCCAAAGCGGCATCACATCATCAGAAGAAATCTCGTAAGCATGCGGACGAATCAGATTCGGAGTCGCAGCAGGTAGCGCAACAGACCCCGCCGCCCGCGGCCGCACCGGTTTCAGCGCCACCTCCTGCGCCGGTTGCTCCGCCACCGCCTCCTCCACCACAGAAAGTTACGATTCCTTCAGGCACTGCACTCGCAGTACGGCTGGTGGATCCTATCGATAGCGAAAAGAACCAAATTGGCGACACATTCCATGCCACCCTCAACAATCCGTTGACGATCAACGGAGAAACGGTGGTCCCGTCCGGCAGCGACATTCAGGGCCATCTCGTAGACGTAAAGAGCGCAGGCAAGTTTGCTGGTCAATCGCAGGTGGTTTTGCAGCTGGACAGCATTCGGTCCGGCGGGCAGATCTACAATATCCAGACCGACCAGTTTAAGAAGCAAGGCAGCTCGCGCGGTAAGAACACCTTGGAGAAGACTGGCGCGGGTGCTGGAATTGGTGCTTTGATTGGCGCGCTGGCCGGCGGTGGAAAGGGCGCCGCTATCGGAGCTGCGGCCGGAGGCGGTTTGGGGGCTGGATCGCAAACTATTAGCAAAAGCCAGCAGATCAAATTGGCTTCCGAGACGGTTTTGAACTTTACTTTACAGGCGCCGGTGACTGTGGTGGCGACAAACCAGGGACCCGATGCCGGACGCCAAAAACTGGACGCGAATCAGTAGGCGTACCGCGACGGAAAGAAGGCGCAGCTTCGGCCGCGCCTTTATTTTGTCAATATTCGTAACTGATTACCTCGTTTTGTGACGTAGCTCACATCCCCTCTGCCCGCTCCTGAATACACTTCCTTTAGCCATCATTTCAGCAGTGCCGCAGTCATAGGAGGCAAGTATGAAGCTAGGTAAATCAGTCACCGTGTGCGTGGCACTCGGGCTGTTCGCTGTAGCGGCAGGCGCGCAGGATCAAGCTCAAAAAACGATCAAGCACGTCCCGGTTTCAGCTACTTCTCCCGCATCCGGGCAGGAGATGTACAAAGCCTATTGCGCTGTTTGCCATGGTAACGACGGCAAAGGCCAGGGCCCGGCTGCATCCGCACTCAAAACACCCCCCACCGACCTCACGCAGTTAAGTAAGAGCAACGGCGGAAAATTCCCCGATTTGAAAGTCGCATCTACCATCCGCGGGGAAGGGAATATCGCCGCCCATGGCACACCGGAAATGCCCATGTGGGGACATTTGTTCTGGGGGATGAGCCACGGCCACGAAGGTGAGGTACAGCAAAGAGTGGCGAATCTCACCAAGTACATCGAATCGCTACAAGCCAAATAAGCGATCCGATTCCATTTCACCGGGCGTGGCACCCAGTCACGCCCTTTTTTGTCCTGAGCCTTGAAACTAACCTAGGCGTACATGAACTTTGGTCACCCCGCGGCGTCGCCGTAAGCACCATATAATCAATACAAACTCATAGTTCGAGGTATTTACACTTCCACGGTGGATCCTGTCTTATCAGTGGCGACGTTTGCGTTGGGGCTGGCTTTCGGCAGCTTCCTGAACGTGTGTATCTACCGGCTGCCGCGCGGCATGTCAGTGGTCCACCCGCGTTCGCGATGCCCGCAGTGCGGCGCTGCCATTCGCTTCTACGACAATGTCCCGGTTCTGAGCTGGTGCATTCTGCGTGGCCGGTGTCGTGACTGCCGCTCTCGGATTTCAGCCCGTTACATGCTGGTTGAACTGCTCACCGGTTTGCTGTTTCTGGCCTGCTACGCTCACTTTGGATATACGCTAGCCACGCTGAAATGCTGTACGTTCGGATTCTTGATCTTGGGGTTGATCTTTACCGATGCTGAGACGCAGCTTCTGCCCAACCAGCTTACGTTACCGGGAATCGCGTTAGGGGTACTT
>JAFAGX010000226.1 GCA_019237515.1 Acidobacteriaceae bacterium | reverse complement strand
ATCGAGGCGTTCCAGGGCGCGCGTGGAAATCTCGAGGCTGTTTTGGATGTGATCATCGGCGCCCACACTTTTGCCAGTATCGTGCAGTAAGAGGGACAAATAAAGCAGCTCGGGCCGTTCCAGTTCTTCCAGAAGTTCAGCGAAATTTGCATCCCATTCGGAGTGCGATTGCTTCAGACGGTGCAGGCTTTCGATGGCCCTGAACGAGTGCTCATCGACCGTGTAGCGGTGATAAAAATCGCGCACCACGAGAGAGTCGATGCTGGCCAGTTCCGGCACCAGCAGGTTCAGCAGGCGCAGCGCGTGCATCTCACGCAACGCATCGGCGGCATAAGGTTCCAGCAGGATGACCTGGAGATGCTGCCAGAGTTCGGCACCTCGCGGTGGCGTGGCGGCTAGCGAGGGCAGCACTTGCTCGATCCGATACTCGGTGGTCCTGCTCAGCTTGAGCCCGTGATGCGCCAGAAAATCGAAAAGCTGAAACAACAGCTGCGGGTCTTGTATCGACGTGGGCTGCTGCAGAAAAATGAGCCCATCGACGACCGAGAATTCGGAATTAGAAATTCGGGAACGCCAATTCTGAAATTGCCGGTACAGGGACGAAGCGGCTGCGGGAATTTCTTCCAGGAGCTGCATGGAGTGACGATGAACCGAACGGGCGTGGGCAAAATAGATGCGCATCCAATCGGCAGCAGAAAGAGGTTCGGAGACTCCGATCAGGCGGGCCGCAGCTTCGTCCTGATCTGCCCAGGTCAAGGCGTTGTCGTCACGGCCATGCTGAAAATGTAAAAAGCATCGAACCGAAGTGAGGAATTCCAGGGCCGGATTGAGTTGGCGTCTTGCAGAGGGAGACAGAAGAGTTTTGGAATCGGGCCAGTCGTGCAGCTTGTCAATGGCTGAAATGAGCGCAAGCCAGCAGGAAACGTTGTAATCCCGCAGGCCGCCGGGGGCGTCTTTAATATTGGGTTCAAGATGGAAGACGGTTTCGCCGTACTTTGCATGGCGTTCGCGGGTAATTTCGGCAAGGCGCTGGACCAAAGACTGTGCGTCCCGCATCAGGAGACCCGGGATGACCTTGTCGTGAAGGCGAGAGAATAATTGCTCGTTGCCCGCAAGAAAACGGCAATCCAGTAAAGCGAGAGTGGCCTCAACGTTATTTTGGTCGAGGCGATCGCATTCCGCGAGAGTCCGTGTGGCAGGACTGAGCTTCAGTCGCATGTCCCAGAGTTCCTGCGAGAAACGCCGCACCGGATCTTTGAATTCTTTTTCGGTCTGGTGGTTTTCGTGCAGAAAGAGAAGATCGATATCCGAGTGAGGGAAAAGCCAGCCGCGCCCGAAGCCGCCTAAGGCAATGAGCGCGAAGGGTGCTGTTCTCTGACCGTCGATGTGTTCTTGCCAAAGTGATCGAACGAGGTTTTCGACCAGAGCGGTACGTTTGGCCAGCGCGGCACGGCCATCGCGGTCGTGCTCAGACTCTTGTTGGAGCCGTGCTGATTCTTCGGTGTAGATGGCGCGGAGCTCGCCGTTTAAGGAAGGCGTGGTCATAAGCTTGAAGTCGGGCGGGCTACAGAGCTCCCTCGCCGCGCTCATCGTTCCGTATGCGAATGGCTTCATCAATACGGGAAAGGAAGATTTTCCCGTCACCGATTCTGCCGGTTCGGGCAGCAGTCGTGATGGTTTGAATCACTTGATCCACCATTTTGTCGGGGAGAACGAGTTCGAGCTTGATTTTGGGGATCAGGTCGACGGTGTATTCGCGGCCACGATAAAACTCAGTGTGGCCCTTTTGGCGGCCGTGGCCGCGAACTTCGAGTACCGTCATGCCTTCCACCCCAATTTCGTGGAGGGCATCTTTAACCGCGTCTAACCGGGAATTTTGGATGATTGCTTCGATTTTGGTCATATCGATTATGTTTTCGTCTCGCACTGGCGGACACGAATGTCGGCGCCACAAGGGCTATGCGGGAACCTCCCAGTAATAGCCTTCTTCGCCGTGCTGCGTCAGATCGAGGCCTTGGAGTTCCTCGTCCTTGCTGACCCGAACCCCGACCGTCAGATCAACAATTTTCAGAATGACTAACGTGCCGACGATCGCCAGGCCCCAAGCGATCAACACGCCGACGAATTGGTTTAAGAGTTGATGCGCATTGCCTTCAATCAAGCCGGAAGCAAGCGTTCTGCCTTGAGCATCTTTGAAGATGGGATTCACCGCGCTGGTTGCAAAAATTCCCGTGAGCAAAGCACCCAACGTCCCGCCTGCGCCGTGAACACCGAACGCATCGAGAGAATCGTCATAACCAAAACGCGCTTTGACTTTGACGACCATCAGATAACAGACAATTCCAGCAATAAGGCCGATGGCCAGCGAGGACATGGGACCGACGAAGCCTGCGGCGGGAGTGATCGCAACCAAACCAGCGACGGCACCGGAAATCGCGCCGAGCGCACTGGGTTTGCCGTTGCGCAGCCACTCTGCGCCGCTCCATCCAACGACTGCGGCAGCGGCGGCGAAATGAGTCGCGATAAAAGCGCTGGTCGCCAAACTGCCGGCGGCAAGCGCGCTTCCGGCGTTGAAGCCGAACCATCCGACCCAGAGCATGCATGCTCCGATGAAGCTGAGGACCACGCTGTGCGGCGGCATCGGTTGCTTTGGATAGCCGAGCCGTTTGCCCAAAGAGAGCGCACACACTAACGCAGAAACGCCCGACGTGATGTGAACGACGGTCCCGCCAGCGAAGTCGAGAGTCGGGAATCGGCCGCCCAGCGAGGCATTCAGCAGTCCGCCTTTGCCCCACACCATGTGCGCCATCGGCGCATACACGAAGATCGACCACAAGATCATGAACAAGGCCATGGCGCTGAATTTCATGCGCTCGGCAAACGCGCCCGTGATCAGCGCTGGAGTGATCACCGCGAACATCAACTGGTAAATCATGAACGTCTGCTGGGGGATGGTGCCCGCGTAGTCGGGGTCAGGTTGTGCTCCCACGCCGTGCAGAAATAAATGATGGAAGCTACCGATAAAGCTGTTCCCGGATCCGAAGCAGAGGCTGTATCCGAAAATTGCCCATAAAATCGAGATGATGGCCATCATGGAAAAGCTCTGCATCATGGTGGCGAGCACATTCTTTTTGCGCACGAGGCCGCCGTAAAACAAGGCGAGGCCCGGGCCGGTCATCATTAAGACCAGAGCTGCGCTGGTGAGCATCCAGGCATTGTCGCCAGAGGTTTTTGCGTCCGTGATCTGCTGCTCAAGGGCGGAAATCCGGGCGGCTTGGTTATCGGCGGTGGTTTGTGCTGAGAGTAAAGGTGCAGAGGTAATAAAGATGATGCAGAGGAGCACCAGCAAACCAAGACGCGAGCTTCCCATGAACAACTGAGTCCTCCCCATGCAGATCAACTTTAAGGGCAGTACTTTACCTGCGGAAGGATGGAGACGGAAATTGAAAGAATTTATGGAACGTATCGGGATTGGTTATGGTGACAGAGAGGCAAAATATAAGAGGCCAAGCGGTTTCACCACCTGGCCTCTTGGGATGAACTAGTCTTATTTCTTGGTATCTTCTAACGCGGCTGGCTGCAGGTGTGGCTGATCGCCCGAGACCGTAGTTTTGTCTGCGATCTTGTTGGCCTCGAGAGGTTTCAGTTTATCCGATTTCATTTCGTAGCTGCCTTGCTCGTGTGACATTAAGATGAGCCGGCCGTGTCCTTTCATTACGCCGGCGGCAATCTCAATTCGAACGAAGTACTCCTCGCCCGCCTTCGCGTCCAGTTCGATTCCTGACTGTTGATCATTGGAAGTGAGAGTGTGTTTGCCGGGGGCGACTTTGGCAGTGAAATAACGACCGTTCTCCATGCGGGCGAGCTGGACTCCATCGCAAAACACCGAAGGAGCTAGAGCGCTACCCACAAATTGCTTGTAGCGATAGAAATGAACGACTGCGCTCGACGCCTGGACGTCAGTTGTGGGACTGCCATTACCCTGTTCTTGTGCGACCGCGAAACAAGTGGAAAGTACGAGAAGGAAAGTCAGCTTTACGTGAAATCGCATTTGTATCCTCGTTCCTGGAGTTGCTTCCGGCGGGGGGAAAGACCGAAACAGCCTGCTTCAGATTAAGTACCAGCATGCTGGCCCACAAGTTACCGCCGTACATGCTCTCAAGCAAGGATCTGAAGCAATGCCGACGTGTGGCGCTCCAGTGTGCTGATAACATGCTCCCGTGCCCCTAATTGAAGTACGGAATGTGAGTAAAGTGTTCCCGCTGGGCGAATCATTGTTTGGCGGAACTGTTAAAGCCGAACTTCGAGCCGTGGATGACGTCAGCTTGAGCATCGAAGCAGGTGAGACGCTCGGTTTGGTG
>JAFAGX010000146.1 GCA_019237515.1 Acidobacteriaceae bacterium | reverse complement strand
CCGGACCGGCGGGCTGCTGATCTTTCCACGTTTGATCGCCGCCGAACACGTTACCGAGAGCGGGCAGAATCTTCCAGCCAGCAGCGGCATCAAGCAATTAGATGCGCTCGTCGGGGGCGGCTTGGATCGCGGAACCAGCACGCTGCTAATTGGACCCGCCGGTTGCGGCAAGACTACGATCGCCTTGCGCTGGTTGACGGCAGCAGCCGAGCGCGGCGAGTGCGCAGCCGCATTTGTCTTTGAGGAAACAGTCGAGACGCTAATGGGTCGCGCCAAAGGTTTGGGCATGAATCTTCAACCGCACATCGACTCGGGCAACCTCAAAATTGAGCACCTGGATCCGGCCGAGATGTCGCCCGGCGAGTTCATCGACAAAGTGCGGCTATGCGTGGAAGAACAGAATGCCCGCGTCATTCTGATCGACAGTCTCAACGGATTCTTACAATCGATGCCTGGCGAACAATACCTGGCTCTTCATTTACATGAGCTTTTGACTTTTCTGAATCACAAAGGCGTGGTCAGCCTCATGATACTGGCGCAGGCCGGTGTAATCGGCAATGTTCAAACTCCTGCCGATGTCAGTTATCTCGCCGACAACATTATGGTGCTGCGCTACTTCGAAGCACAGGGCGAGGTTCGACAGGCAATCTCCATGATCAAAAAGCGGAGCGGGGGACATGAGCATACCATTCGCGAATTGAGGTTGGGACCGGACCACATTCATGTGGGTGAACCGCTGAGCGGTTTCCAGGGAGTGCTTACGGGAATTCCGGTGCTGATGGAGCATGGCAACGGCAATGGGCTACGACTTGATGAATCCAAAAAATAGTAACGAGATGGATGTGCTGGTTCTCGCCCCCTTTGGGAAGGACGCTGCGCTGATCGAAAACGTGCTGCGGGAGTCAAATCTCCGGGTCCGGATCGCGAAGAATTTTAAAGACGTTGTGGAAGCGGTTCGGGAAGCTGCAGGCGCTGCGATCGTCGCTGAAGAAGCCTTGCATCCGGCTGCGATTACTGAACTGGCGCAAGAGCTGCAACAGCAGCCCACATGGTCGGATTTTCCTCTGCTCGTGCTTACCGGCGGCGGACTCAGCACTGCCGATACCGAAGTTGCGGTGCGGGCACGGGCGCCGCTCGGGAATGTAACCCTGCTGGAGCGCCCTTTGCGGCCAGCTACGCTGATCAGCGTGGTACGCAGCGCAGTAGCTGGACGCCGCCGCCAATACGAGATTCGCAATCACCTGCACGAACGCGAAATAGCAGAAGAAGCCTTGCGCAGCGCACGCGATGCCCTCGAATCGGTTGTGGAAGAGCGTACGTTAGCCCTGCGCCGCCTCTCTGCGCGGCTCATTCGTTTGCAGGACGACGAGCGCCGACGCTTCGCCCGGGAATTGCATGACAGTCTCGGTCAATACCTGGCGGCCGCTAAAATCACACTCGACATGTTCAACATGAAGAAGGCCAATGGCAGTGCGGCCCTGGCGGAAGCGCAGGAATTAATTGACCGCGCCATTTCCGAGACAAGAACTCTTTCTCATCTGCTCCATCCCCCGCTTTTAGATACTGCGGGTTTCGCCTCTGCCGCGACCTGGTATGTCGAAGGATTTGGCAAACGTAGCGGCATCGAAACGTCATTGGAAATTCCGGAGAACCTGAATCGGCTTCCGGAAAATGTGGAGACCGCGCTGTTCCGCATCATGCAAGAATCGTTGACGAACGTTTACCGCCATTCCGGTAGTTCGGAGGTAAAGGTCAAACTGACGGAAGAGAACGGAATAGCTATCCTGATGATCGAAGATTCCGGGCACGGCATTCCGCAAGACGTTCTCGATCATTTTTCACGTTCAGGGACAAACGTCGGGGTGGGGTTGGCCGGAATCCGTGAGCGCATCAAAGAGCTGGGTGGGAACCTGGAAATCGCCTCCAACGCGGCAGGCACGAGGCTGACGGCGCGTGTCCCGATCGTCGAGGCGCGGCCTAACGCCCTTAGCAGCGACTCGCAGTCGCAAATGTATTCCTCCTTCGCCTTGTAGCCGCTCGGTCTACAAAGCGTGGTGCTCTGCATTGCTGCTAATCCTCAGCGGCAGTATCATGAGCAGCATGGGGTTCTCGGAAACCATTTTCCTGTTTCTGCTGGCGTTGCTGATTTTTGGACCCAAGAAGCTGCCAGAAATCGCACGTCAGGTCGGCAAAGCTCTTAATGAATTCAAGCGGGCGTCCAACGAGTTCAAGGCCCAGCTAGCCTCCGAAATCTCCCAGATCGAACTGGAAAATCAAAGGCAAATGCTTCCCCCTGCGACTGAGCCGACCGGTGCAGTTGCGACGCTTCCGCCAGCTGCGCCGGAGAAAAGCGCGGCTGAACCAGCGTCGGTTGAAAAAGCCTTGACGAAAGTTGCGCCCGATGCCTGAAATCGCGGCCGAACTCCCGTCCGGCAAGAGCGAGCAGGATACTATGCCTGCCATGAGCTTTCTGGAGCACCTGGAAGAGCTCCGGCGCCGCCTCATTTACTCCATCATCTCGGTGGTCGTTGGATTCTTTCTTTGTTGGGGATACGCGGAAAATATCGTGGGCTGGATGCAGAAGCCCATCATGGAAGCTCTGCAGCGCAACAAAATGCCGCAAACGCTGGTTTATCTCAATCCTACCGATCCCTTCAACCTTTACTTGAAGATTGGATTGCTGGCAGGACTCTTTGTCGCTTGCCCATTTGTGTTGTACCAGGTCTGGATGTTCATTTCGCCGGGCCTCTACCGGCATGAAAAGCGCTATGTCGTGCCGTTCATGTTTTCGACCATTGCGCTGTTTGTGTCGGGGGGATACTTCGGCTACAAACTCGTCTATCCGGCGGCATTGGATTTCCTGATCGGCTACGGTAAGGCATTTCAGCCGATGATCACAATCCACGAATACACGGATTTGTTTTTGACCGTG
Source organism: Acidobacteriaceae bacterium (assembly GCA_019237515.1). Next base: position 980 of record JAFAGX010000146.1, on the reverse strand, counting down.
ATTCTCGGGTTGGGCGTAGTTTTCGAACTGCCGATCCTGGTGTTCTTTCTGGCGCTCATGGGTGTCATCACCGCCGGCTGGATGTGGCGGAACATCCGCTATTCGATTCTGGTGATTTTCATTATTGCGGCAGTCCTGACCCCAACCACGGACATCCTCAACATGTGCATTTTCGCCGCTCCGATGGTGGGACTCTATCTGCTCAGCATTGGCATCGCGTATCTAGTACACCCGACGCAGCGGAAGGCTCGCGCCGCGCGCAGGGACCAATGAATTTTCCGAGTCGGAGCAGATGTGCATTTTTCCTGATTGCCTGTTTTGTCCTGATAGCTTGTACGAAGCAGAACCAGGTTGCTGCCGCAGGCCCTGAGCAGAACATCGGGTCCGCGATTCGCGCGCTAAACCTTTCCCCGTCGTCCGCGGATACCGTCGTACCCACCTTCAACGCGAATCGAGCCTTTCAATACACGAAGGAGATTGTTGCGTTCGGGCCGCGACCGATCGGCAGCGCCAATCACAAAAAAGTTGAAGACTTTATCCTGTCTCATCTGAATGGCGACACCGTCGAACAGGACGCTTTCACCATCGACAGCACGGAAGGGAAGTTTCCGGTGCGCAACATCATTGCGAAATTTGCCGGGACACGCGACGGCATCATCGTAATCGCCAGCCATTACGACACGAATTGGCCGCTGCGAGATACCTCCTACGTCGGCGCGAATGATGGTGCATCCTCGAGTGCACTGTTGCTCGAGATTGCCAATCAGCTGCGTGGCACCAAAGGGGACGGCTACAGTGTGTGGCTACTATGGGACGATGCGGAAGAGTCGATGCGCCTGCCGTGGTACGATCCCGAGAGCCTCTATGGCGTGCGACATTTGGCTCAGAAATGGCAGGACGATGGCACTCTGAAAAAGATTAAAGCTTTCATTCTCGAAGACATGATCGGTGACGCCGATCTGAATATTGAGCACGAGACA
>JAFAGX010000306.1 GCA_019237515.1 Acidobacteriaceae bacterium | reverse complement strand
ACCCAGCAGGAATTCTGATTTGCGCGCCATGCGGCTGATAAAGCTAGAGAGCGAGGACTGACGAAAACTTGCGCTTGCCTTACAACGTCCGTCCTCACTCTCCGCGATACCTTTGACGCCTTGCAGCGACAACGTAGTTTGCCTCACATCGAGCTTGGCGCAAGTTGGCGCATGCTCTGAGCGATAGGGGGCTTCCTGATCCTAGGCCGCCCTGCGGCGCGAAACAACCGGCATGCCGGCGTCCCAATCGGTTGTGGCGATAACGCCAAGCTCATTAGCAGCTTGGCCGAAGAAAAATGCAGCTTCACCTTCTCCCGCAAATCCATGCAGAACAGGCCCGAGTGCGGCGGTTGCAGCCTGCACGGCGTCCAGAGTTCCATGGAGCTTGAAGCTGATCGGCTTTTCGCCAGTACCCTCATAATCTGTAAGCGCGGAGACACCGGCAACCATTCCTGCGTTGATGAACGCTGCAGTAGCCGGCCCACCTCGACCTCGAATCGCCGAAACTATGCCAAGCACGGTGAAATACCCTGTAACGGCTATATCCAGCCAGCGATGTACGCCAGGCGAAATAACTTTCGGAACATTTCGGAAGGCGTTGGGAATCGTGGCCTCATTGAAGCCGCCGGTTCGGGAGCGCACTTGGCGCGTAACCTCACTAATACCTGATTGGACCCGCTCTCCAACTTCGCGGGCCTTGTTGACTGCCTCCTGGGTATCAATGCCAGTGACGCGCTCGACCATCTCCTTGGTTCTTTCGGTGGAATCGTCTTTATCACGTGGGGTCATACAGTTCTCCTCAATGATTTAAAAATCATGGCAGGAAATGTGTCTCACTTTGGTCGCCTTGGATAAATGGAATCTTTGACTTGCAAAAAATTGGACACATCCCTTTATCGTTCAGACTTTGATGTTTGTCCGGCGCCCAGGTTTGGCCCGGCTTCGGCGGCCATTCACGATTCGTGACATTCAGCGGGAATGGTTTAGCTTAGACGTTCGCTTCCGCAAAGCGCCTGCGGTAAAGGATTCCCGCGGCCAGCAGCGCGAAGAAAATGGCAGCGACGAGCATAAACCAGCCCCAATACTGTGTGGGATGACGTAACACTCGAATGAAATGGCGCCCATAAAGCTCGCCGATGATCGCTACCGCCGAGTAACGAAACGCTCGGGACAATCCGACCACGGCCAAGTATTTGCTCGTGCGATAGCTGTTGGACGCGCCAGCCGCGGCAAAAAATACGCTGGTTGGCGAGGGAAAGGGAATGGCAGTCGAAGCGACCAATGCGCCTGTCCCCCAGCGATCAAACAACTTCAGCAGCTTGGGAACTCGCTGCTGGCCGAACTTGCTATCGAGATATGCCCGGCCGGCTCTGCGAGCCAGCTTAAACGTGATCAGGGCCCCCACAACCGATCCTACGGTGGCAGCAATAGCGCATTCGTACCACGGATTGCGATGCGTCAGGACAAGGATCACGATGAGAATGTCGGGCCCACCGAATGTCGGTAAGGGAGTGCTGTCCAGAATCGCGAGCGCAAACAAGCCGGCGACGCCAAGATGGCGAAACACAGCCAACATGCTACTTTGGCGTTTTCGGACCGGCCTGGCTAAAAACTCAACGTATCCCATGCGGGCGCTCTCGTTCGCTGAATCCTGAAAGAGCATAGCAGCCAGCTATCTGAAGTTCACGTTCCGCCTGTTAGCTACAGTGGATCACCGCTCTCCCCGGTGCTCATGTTAGGCTGAGCCTTCGCTCGATGAAGCTTGCGCTCTACTTACATTGCTTGATTTGTGTGACGCTGGTTCTGACGAACTGCGGAGTTCCGGGGATCCCCAAACCGCCTTCCTTGAACTTGCCTCAGCCGGTATCCGATCTCCGCGCATTTCGCAAGGGCGACAAAGTCTACCTGCAGTGGACAGTACCAACACTGACCACAGATGGGACGAAGATCAAGAGACTGGCCATCACCAGGATCTGCAGAAGCAGTAATGGAGCAACTGCTGACTGCACGAACCCAGTAGCAAGTATGGGTGCTCCCGTATCTGCGTCCGGGTCTCAAGAACACAAACCGGGGGGAAGCAGTGAACACGTGGCGGCCAACTACACAGATCAGCTTACCGCGTCGCTTCTCAGCAATAATCCTCTCGCTGAGTTCTTCTACGCGGTCTCTGTGCTCAATCCGAATGGCCGGACTGCCGGATTGTCGAACAGAGTAGCGGTCCCAGCGGTGATTGCGCTGCCCCCGCCTGCTGATCTTCACAGTCAGCCGACTGCGACGGGCATTGTCCTGAGTTGGAATGGCGAACCGCACACACCCGAAACTCCGCAGCTACGACATCTTTACCGTGTCTATCGTCGCGAAGCAGGAGCGAAGGTCGACAGCATTGTGGGCGAGGTGCCATTAGATACGGCGCGGACCTATTCCCTCGTGGATCAGAGTTTCGACTGGGAAAAAACTTATGAGTATCGAGCTACTGTCGTCCAAGTAATTCACCTGGACACACGTGCAGAGCAGCAATTTGAAGGCACTGACAGTGCGCCTCTACGTGTTTTTGCCCACGACATTTTTCCACCTGCGGTACCGAGCGGCTTACAAGCTGTGTTCTCGGGTCCTGGGCAGCAAACATTTGTGGATTTGATCTGGACCCCGGATACGGATCCGGATCTCGCGGGATACAACATCTATCGTCACGAATCAGAGGCGCCGGAACAAAAGATTAATTCCGAGCTGCTAAAAACACCCGCGTTTCGAGACAACAATGTTCTGCCCGGACATACCTATGTCTATTCAGTTTCGGCAGTGGATGTGCGCGGCAATGAAAGTGCACATTCAGAGATAGCGAGCGAAACCGTTCATTGAGACGCATTGTCAGACGCGGCCCGTACCTTTGTCCATCGCGGCATTCGCTAGACGATCCGCTTGCTGATTCTTCCCGCGAAGCACGTGAGTTATGGAGAACCAATCCAGTTGGCGGATCAACTGTTGCGCGCGCGCGTGCAGGTCGCGCAATGTTGGATGCTTCACCTTGTAGATTCCCTTGATTTGCCGCACCAGCAATTCCGAATCACTGATGACTTTGAGCGCCTTGGGACCATGTTGGGTGGCGTACTCGAGAGCGGCAATCAGCGCCTGATATTCCGCAAAGTTGTTCGTCTGGTGCCCGAGATATTCGCTTAGTCCGGCAACTTCCCGGCCAGCCTCGTCCTGAATCACAACTCCGTAGCCGGCCGGGCCGGGATTACCTCGCGCGCCACCATCGGTGTAGGCCACGAGGTGATGTTGAGGGGTGCTTTGAGCACGTTCCGGGAAAAGCTGCCCGGATGCAGCAGAACGTGACGGCATGAATCGAGTTTATACAAAAACAGTTCTCAGACGTTGGTTCTCAATTGAATCATTTCAAATAGTGATCGAACCAGGCGATGGTGCGTTCCATCACATCGCGCTGGTGATCGGGTTGGATAAACGAATGTCCTTCGCCCGCGTAAATTACCAGCTCGGTATTTACACCGAAGGTTTTCAGGGCATGCCAGAACTCACGAGATTGCGGCGCCGGACATTCACCATCGCGCTCCCCGACCAACACGAGAGTGGGCGTCTTTACGTTCTTGATGAAATTGATTGGGGCGCTTTTAGCGTAGACGGCGGGATCATCGTAAACGGAAGCACCAAAGTAGGGAGGCATCCATTCGTCGATATCGTTCTCTCCGTAGTAGCTCAGCCAGTCGGCGATGCCGGCACCGGCCATCGCGGCACGGAAGCGGTTGGTCTGCGTAACCGTCCACATAGTCATAAATCCGCCATAGCTCCAACCGGTGAAGCCCACGCGGTTCTTGTCGACCGGCATGGTCCGTTCAACTTCGTCAACGCCCGCCAGGATGTCACGAAGATCGCCGTACCCGAAGTCTTTGACGTTGCCCTGCGTGAATTTCTCTCCCTCCCCGAAGCTGCCACGCGGATTGGGATAAAGAACGAAATATCCGCGGGCGGAAAGTTCGTACGTGTTAAAGAAACGAGACGGCCATGATGCCTCGGCGGCGCCGGCAGGCCCTCCATGTGCCACCACGATCATCGGATATTGGTGGCTTGCATCGTATGGTTTGGGAAACATCAACCAGCCTTGGATGTTCATGCCATCGCTGCTCCAGTGGATACTCTTCACGTCTCCCCACTCAGCCTGGACACTCTGATTGGCATGGGTGATCGGCCGCCACTTGCCTATGGG
>JAFAGX010000298.1 GCA_019237515.1 Acidobacteriaceae bacterium | reverse complement strand
CTTTATCTGGATTTCCTTGATGTTCATGCATAAAAGCTACTCTAAATCCACATTTGTGTCAAGTGAATAATCATGTGCAACCTTGGCACGCCGCGACCCTATAACTCTTGACTCAAAATGAGATTGCAAGCTACTTTCCTTACATCGGCGCATTTTTCACGCACGCGAAGGGCGGTGTCAATTGAGCCTGCATGCAGGCGAAATGAGCTTGGCGCAGCCTAGACGCTTCGAAGCCGAGGCTTCGGATTTGGCAGAGTTGCCGCCGGCGCCCGACATTCGCACGTTAGCAGAAGGCTTCTCGGAGCACATACGCGTTTTGCTGCGAGCAAATTTAGTGGTGGTGTTGTTTTCCGAAGCGGGGACCGTGCGCTTGCACGCCATGGCGGCGCAGTCGGCGGAATTGGCAACTCTGGTCCGCGCAAGTTATCGAAGACACGGGTTACAGTTTGCAGCCGATCTGGTGCGACGAGCAAATTCGGCACGCGACACAATCTCCGTCACGATTGATCCCGCAACCCATGGGCTGGGAGGCGCAATTCCGCCGGGAATGTTGCTGGTGGGACCGTTTCTCAGTTCGCAGGTGCGGGGCGCCATAGTCGTCTATCCTCGTGCCGAAGGCCCGTTCTCAAAACAAGAAAAGGCGATTTTGTGCTCGGTTTGCGGTTTTCTGGCTGTCGCCATCGCGAACGCTGAATCGTATGCGTCGATTCGACGGCGATTGCGAGATATGCAACAACGCCGCGACTTGCCAACGCACCAGGATTATCCCGTTCTGTCAGGCGCTTGGGACGAAACATTTGATGCCATCACCGACTTCATTGTGGCGCATGATGACAGCGACAAGATTTGCCGCGTGAATCGTTCTTTGGCAGATTTCATCGGTGTGCAACCGCAAGAACTTTTAGGTGTGGCAATGTCGGCTTTGCTAGCCGTAGGCACAGCGGCCCCGGAAGCCTCATGTCCTTTTTGCCGGGAGGTGGCCAAGGACTCGTCTCAAGAACATACAGTTCCTGTTCTGGAACGAACGTACTTGATCTCGACATCCCGGTTTCGCGCACGGGACGCACAGGGCTTGCAGACCATTCATGTTTTAAAAGATGTGACAGACCGCCAGGACGCGGAGCGCCGTTACCGCGAGTTGCTGGACAATATTCAGGAAGGAGTGTTTTTCGGTTCCCCGGAAGGGCGCTTCATCGAAGTCAATGATGCGCTTACCCGGATGCTCGGCTACGCCACCCGTTCGGACCTTTTACAGACCGATATCCGCACACAAATATTTTCCTCTCCAGAGCAGTATGACGAATTTGCCAACGCGATGCGGGAGTACGGTGCTGTGCACAACCGCGAACAAATCTTGCGTTGCGCAGATGGGACTTTGATTTATGTGTTGATTAACGCCTTTGCGGTTCGGGATGCGCAGCAGAACCTGGCGCAATATCGTGGGCTGATCCAGGACATCCATGGTTTGAAGACCTCGCAATCCGAATTGCACCGGGAGCGTGATTTTTCCAGCAAGATTCTTGACAACACCCAAAACCTGGTGCTGGTCGTCGATATCAACGGCCAAGTCACCTATGCCAACCGCCGCTGGTACGAGATGGGTTATCAGCGGCAGCAATTGTTGGGCCGCCCCTTGCAGGAATTGATTGCCGTGTCGCGGCGGCAAGTCATAATCGACGCGTTTGCGTGTACCTTGCGCGGTCAGCAGATCGACAACTTAGAGGTACAGATCGATCGCGGCGCGGGCGGTTTGGCGCACTTTGCTGCCAACCTGAGCCCGATGCGTGACGACGAAGGCAAGGTCGCCAGCATCGTGGCCATCATGAGCGATATCACCGATGCTGCAACCCTGCAGGCCAAGCTCATGCACGCCGAGAAGATGGCTGCTGTTGGCCAATTGGTATCCGGTGTGGCTCATGAAGTGAACAACCCGCTCACCGCGATTTTGGGCTTTGCCGATCTGTTGATGGAGAACCCTGACATTCCGGACAGCGCACGCAAAGATTTGCGCGTAATCCTGCAGGAAGCGCAACGCACGAAACAAATCGTCCAGAATTTGCTGAGTTTTGCGCGGCAAACGCCGCCGCAGCGATCGCCCGTACAGTTGAACACAATTCTGCGCCGCACCATTCAGTTGCGCGCTTACGATTTACATAGCCGAGGGGTCGAAGTGGTTGAGCAACTTGACAAGGACCTGCGCCAAGTCATCGGCGATTCGCATCAGTTGCAGCAGGTTTTTCTCAACATCCTCAACAATGCTTATGACGCCGTGCGGGATACCGGGCGGCCTGCGCGCATCGAGGTCAAGACAGAAAATCGAGAAGAGATAATCGAGATCGTGTTTCGTGATAATGGCAAGGGAATCGAGTTTCCGGAACGCATCTTTGATCCATTTTTCACTACAAAAGATGTTGGAAAAGGAACCGGCTTGGGTTTGAGCATCTGCTATGGCATCGTGCGCGAGCATGGCGGCGAGATCCTTTGCCATAACAATAAGGATGGCCAGGGGGCGACCTTTGTCGTGCGCCTCCCGGTCGTGTCCCACATGGTTCCGGCCGCAGCCGCGATGGGAGGCACTGTGCTATGAGCCTGCCTGCTATCACTCCCGCCGCCCAGAACGCGCCACGATTGCCGGTGCTGCTGATTGAAGATGAATCGGCGGTGATGGCTTATGTGCGGACCGCGTTAGAACGGCACGGGTACACAGTTGTGTGTACTGATTCTGGAGCGGAAGGCCTGCGCCTGCTGGCGTCGCGAGATTTTCTTGGCGTGATCTCGGACATGCGCACCCCCGGCGGCGTAGACGGAGCCGGTGTGCACGCCTGGGTCTCCAATCATCGCCCTGAGCTTGCGGAACGCATTGTCTTCATCACCGGCGATATCGCTAACGAGGACACCGCGGCCACGCTGCGGCAAACCGGTGCGCCTTGTGTCGAAAAGCCGTTTCGGGTGCAGCAGTTCATCGCAGTAGTAGAAAAAACCATTGGGAAAGCGCCGTGAACGAGGACTTTCGAATTCGACTGCTGATCGTGGACGACGAGCAGAGCATTCGCAAACTCTGCATGACGGTCGGGGAATCGCTTGGTTTCACCTGTATGGAAGCCAATAGCGCGGAAGCCGCGTTGGCACTGCTCGAGGAGCAACCCGTTCACATGATCCTCACCGACATGGTGATGCCGAACATGTCGGGCCTGGATTTTCTCGGAAAGGTAAAGAAGCTGTTTCCGAGAACTGAAGTGGCAGTGATGACAGGCCATGGCTCGGTTGAAACCGCGGTGCAGGCGATGAAACTCGGCGCCTACGACTACATCAGCAAGCCATTTTCGCCGTTGGAGGAGTTGCGGTTGTTCCTGCGCCGCATGGCGGAAAAAGTTCGGTTAGTGGATGAGAACCAGTTTCTGCGCGAGCGCGTAGGCAGCGAAACTGACCTGCACGGGATCGTCGGCTCCTCAGCAAAAATTCAGGACGTGCTGCGCATGATCTCGCGTCTGAAAGATACGCGCACACCGGTGCTGATCACCGGCGAAAGTGGAACCGGCAAAGAACTGGTGGCGCGCGCGATCCACTTCCGTGGTTCATACGCCAAGCAGCCCTTTGTCGCGGTCGATTGCGGATCGCTGGTTCCCACTCTGATCGAAAGCGAACTGTTCGGCTACGAAAAGGGAGCCTTTACGGGGGCGCTCAAATCAAAAAGTGGCCTGTTTCAGGCCGCCGACGGAGGCACCATTTTTCTGGATGAAATCGGGGAGTTGCCGCCGGAGTTGCAATCCAAGTTGCTTCGCGTGCTACAGGAGAAAGAGATTCGTCCGGTCGGCAGCAACCAGAGAATCAAAGTGGATGTCCGCGTAATCGCAGCCAGCAATCGCGATCTCGAAGCTGAGTATCAGAAGGGCACTTTCAGAAAAGATCTTTATTTTCGGCTCAACGTGGTGACCGTGCATTTGCCGCCGCTTCGCGAGCGCCGGTCAGACATTCCAATGCTGGTGCACTGGTTTCTGGATCGGTACGCTGCGCAAAATTCGATCCAGGTGACGAGCGCCGCGATGAAATGCCTGTTTCAGTACGAGTGGCCAGGGAACGTCCGCGAGCTTGAAAATTGCATCGAGCGCGCTGTTGCCTTAGGCGACCGTTGCACGATTGACGTAGGAGATTTGCCGGCAGGCATCGCGTCAGGGCGGCGGGATGGCGGGGATGGTGCGGCGGCAGTGGTAGCAACCTCTTCGACCGATCTCGAAGACATCGAACGGGCGACGATTCAGCGTGTCTTCGAACAAGTGAAAGGGGACAAGACGCTCGCCGGCAGGATGCTGGGAATCAGCCGGGCCACACTGTATCGCAAGCTCAAGCGCTACAATATTGAGCGACGGCCGGGTTCTCCGCCGAGTCAGGCGCTGCAGTAGTAATTCCCGCTTCCCGATCGCATACCAAGGCGCGCTCAACCTGAGACCGCGTGTCACTGTGATACACGAAGCTGGATTTCGCAGCGCTGGGCATCACAGCCCGCATTGCCGCAATTGAAAACAAAGGGCTTGGGCTCAGACCGTGGCCAGCAACTTTGGCTGTCGTCGTGCATTGATAAACGGCGCGATGCGGTCCGGGTGCTTAAGCCATGCTAACCGGCAGACTGAGGAACCCAGACCGCATTGGTCCGCACTTCGAGGGCACCGTGTCCAAACCTGGCGCCGCGACTGCCTCCGCCACGCGCGCAAGCTCGACCACCAAGCTCGCCAAATTTTTTCCTGAGGCGACACCGGTTCGCATTCCGATTCGCCTTACCCGGCTTGGTACTGCCAGCAACACCTTCAGCGAGAGTACGATGATCGAGTTCGGGACGCCCCGGGAAGTTCTGTTTATTTCAACGTTGCCGCTGGAATTTGCCGATCGCGTAAGGCTGCGCAATTCTGACGGCTCTCTCGACACGGAAGCTTCCGTAGTAGCGTTGCAGTACGATGGGACTCAAACTGCAGTGGCCGCCCGTTTTGCTGCGGCAGTCTCGAACTGGATCGTAAAAGCATGAACTCTTCAGAACCGTTATCCGAACTTGCGTCGCAGTGGCGCGATGCCCGATCTCTTTATCCGTTGTACGCCGCTTTGGCGCGGGAATTCGTAATCGAGTTGCCGCCATGCCATGACCTGGAGGCGGGGGTCGAAGCTCCGCCGCGCGACTCAATTGAGCAGACACGCCAGTGGTTTCTTGATGTAGACGAGCGCATCCAGGTGCACCAACTGCGGCAGTTTCTGCAGACGACTCCGCTCAACAGCGAAGAAGCATTGCGTAACCTGCTGATGCATCATCTACACAAGCAGAAACATACTGACGCGGATCGCGATAAAGTCGATTTTCTGCTAGTACAGTATTTTTCAAATTGTGCCACCTCAGGACTGCAAGATGCGGACATCGACTTACAATATGTTGCCCAAGTTCTTGAGCCGGTTCTTGGCGCTGTGGACGTGCCGGTTCCAGAAGGACTCGCGCTCGCCGATCAGCTGGTGGAAGAGGCGAGTGCGTGTAAGGACTTGAACGAGCTGTTTACCAGCCAAATTCTGGAAAAGGGGCGGAAGCTCAAGGCTTCGGTCGGCGACAGCTATTTTGTTCCTGTGGCAATGGTCGCATTTGCGCGGTTCAGTTTTCTCTTGCGGCGCATTTTCTTCCGGCTCATGCACCAGGATCTGAATGGAATTTTGGATGGCCTTCGCGAACTGGAATCGCGCGGCGTTAGCAATCTGGACTGCCGGCGCGCACAGTTCTCCGCCGAGGAACCGATCGCTCGCTTGCGCATGATCTGCCAGTCATGGAAGGTGATGTTCCATGCGGAGTATTCCTCGGGGCAGCCGCTTCGCATGTTGGCGGATCTTCGCACCGTGGTCGACGCGGCATTGTCTCGCAGCGGGAAGGCGTCCAGGGCCCCTGCGGCTCGCGGAGCTGCGGCGGGCGTGAACGGCCAAGCTTCGGATATTTCGGAACATGCGGTCGATTCCGGTCCGGATGAATCCTAAGGTGTTCGAGGAACATGCACCAGCCAACTGTTTTAATTGTTTCCGACGATCCTGAATTCTCCCGCAGCGTCACGACTCGGTGGCAATTGGAGCGCCGCGTACCTGGCTTCACGCTAATGAGCAGCGATATTCAATTGGGCCTCGCTCCGGAGAATCTGCTGGTATCTATCGTAAGTCGTGTTCAGCCGCACGCGTTATCGTCAGTTCTAGAAGCAATCAGTGGGGTATCGAAGCGAGTTCTGTTCGTCTCCGACGAAGCTC
>JAFAGX010000215.1 GCA_019237515.1 Acidobacteriaceae bacterium | reverse complement strand
CCTGGTCGATTCCACCAGACCGCCGGGCGTGTTCAACTCAATCAGCACGGCTTGGTCTTTTTGACGATCGGCTTCCGCGATAGCACGGTCAATGTATTCCTCGGTGATCGGCTGGATAGTCTCATTGACAACGATCTTAAGAACCTGCGCGGTGGAACAAGTGCAAACCAGGAACAGGAATGCGCTCAGGAGGATAGGAATCCGTTTCATTGTTCTGGCAGCGGCTGCCCTTCCTGGGCCAGCTTGGCTGCAACCGAGCGCTTCAGCACTTGAGCCGCTGCATTAGAAGGTTCGAGGCGCAGCGCACGGTCAATTTCCTCAGCGGCCGCTCCGGTTCTATTGTCTCGCAAATTCGATTCCGCGAGTACCAGAAGTGCTTCAGCAGAAGGGTGCAAGCGCACGGCTTCCTGTGCTTCGGAGCGGGCTTGATCGAAATGGTTGCTCGCCTCCAAAACGGAGGCGAGTCCCGCATGGGCTTCGGCATTCGACGGGTTTAGCGTCACAGCTTCGCGAAATTCCCGTTCTGCTTCGACGAGGAATCCTTGTTTCAGCAGTTGATGGCCGCGCTCCGAATGAAACTGGGCGTGCGTTCGTGCATCGCTCTTCGACAGGCGCTGTTCCGCGACGGCGCTAATCTTCAAAGCGAGTTGCCGAAATGAACTTTCGTCGTAGGTCGTACGCATGCGTGTTTGCGGAACTTTAATGCTGGCTGTCACCACGCCGCGCTGTCCGGCGCCGCCGATATTTTCCAAAAACGATTTCGCCTCAGAATCATGGGGACTCAACGACAGAGCTTCACGTAACTGGCGGGAAGCTCCGATAACATCGCCTCGGCGGTATAGTTCCACAGCCAGATTGAAGTGATAGTCGGGATTGCTGGACTCTTGTGCAATGGCTTTCTGCAGGTTCTCGATAGCCGCTGCTCGATCGCGATGATCCAGGGCAACCGCCAGATTGTTGTACATCTCCCCTAACGGCAGGCGCTCGGAGACGAAGCTGAAGGCCGACTCGGCACGCGAGAAATCTGAGCGGTTGTAGGCAGCCAGTCCGAGATAGAACTGCGCTTCAAGCGTGTCAGGATCGTCGGGTGGAATCTTGGAAAGCCAGACCATTGCTTGATCGTATTGGCGCTGCTGGTAATATGCTTCGCCAAGGCGCAAAGTCGCCGCGCTGTAGGAAGGACTGAGGCGCAAGGCTTCCCGCAAGTGCTGGATTCGCTCGTCAGCCGTCGGCGCAATTACTCCTTTGACGTAATTCTCGAAGGCATCCAGTCGGATGACGGGTACTTGGGCGAGATAGGCTTCTCGAGAGATAGAGTCCGCCGGAAAGAGCGTATGCAGAATTTCCCAGGCGAGAGTGTTTTCAACCGTAATGAGATCGGGTAGAGTGCCCGCCTGTTTTGCTTCCGGCAACAATCGCTCGCGGCGCATGTCGAGCAGTTGAGCGTTGGTGGTGAAAGTGCGGCCGTCAAATTCATATTGGCCGAGCACAACATAATCGACATCGATTTGTTCTGCGATGCGGTAAATTGTCGGACGCGACGCCCGCAGCTCGACCGGAATGCTCAAACGGTCATAGGCACGGATACGTTCCTCGCGAGGGAGCACGTAAATGGTCGGCGAATCCAGGCGCTGCTTCAGCAGCTCAGGAAAGGAGTCGCCGATCCACTCAAGGCCGGGAGCTTTGGAGCGATTCTCGAAGGGCACGACCAGAACGGTCTGACCTGCCGCGATGGCGGTTTCACCATGAGCTGCAAGAATGAAAAAAAACGGAAGGATTGCATTGACCCAACGCAATTTCAAGGCAAGTAGATTATAACGGGGCAACCGAAACCGCATAAAGGCGAAAGTACGTAGGTTTTGTCTAATTAGCATTCGACAGAAACTTAATGTCATCCCGCGGCGCCTCTGGCGCGAGGGATCTCACGAAAGGTTAACCCTGTAAAGACGCGGGCGGGGGTTGGCGGTCGAACAGAATTTATGGCACGGCGATTCACAATCGTAGGTTTGGGTGAGGTGCTTTGGGACATGCTTCCTGCGGGCAAGCAGCTTGGCGGAGCGCCAACAAACTTTGCCTATATCAGTACGATCTTAGGAAATCGAGGGGTAGTTGCCAGCCGCGTGGGCGATGATGAGCTTGGGCGCAAGGCAGCAAAGCGCTTGAAGCGTCTCGGAGTGAACACTTCCTATCTGCAGCAGGACGCCGAACATCCGACAGGAACGGTAGGAGTACAGTTAGACCCGAGTGGGCAGCCGCGATTCACGATTCACGAAAATGTCGCCTGGGATTTCTTGAATTGGACTCAAAGCTGGACAAAGCTTGCGAACGACGCTCATGCGGTCTGTTTTGGCACGCTGGCGCAGCGGTCACCTCAGAGCCATGGCACCATCGAAAAATTTCTTCGCGCCACCCGCGGGATTCGTGTCTTCGATGTCAACCTGCGGCAGCACTTTTACTCGGCAGAGATTCTGCAAACGGCGATCAGCTTGGCGACCATCATCAAGATGAATCACGATGAACTGCCCGTGATCGTGAAGCTGCTCAGATTTACACGCCGCAAATCCGAGACCTCAGCGAAACGGCTGCTCGATTTTGGACCGAAGCTGGTGTGCATCACACGCGGTAGCCGCGGAAGTTTATTGCTGACGAAAACTGCGATTCACGAGCACCCAGGATTTTCTGTTCGGGTGCGTGACACGATTGGCGCTGGAGATGCCTTTACGGCAGGTCTGGTGCATGAGTACCTGCGAGGTTCGTCGCTCGAAAAGATGAATGACATCGCAAACCGAATCGCGAGTTGGGTCGCGAGCCGAGCCGGTGGGACACCCATCGTCAAAGGTGGCGAGTTGCGGCGGACGCTAGGAAGAGTTGACGGTTCTCCCACCGTTGCCTCACAAACGAAGTTCGTAGCGGCAAAGCACCCGCTTCCTCACCTTCGGAACTAGCCACACATCTTTACAGACGTTTGACGATTCTTTACTGCCTGCCGCGGTATCCTCGACTGGTATTCTGTTTTCTAATCACTCCTGTTTATGACGTTTTCTCGAAGAGAGACGACCGCAGTTCGCGCGCTCGGGCTCGCATTTCTGGTGCTGAGCTTTGCCATGTCCGGCCTGGCACAGGAAGTGTCACCGGCGACCGGCACTGTAAAAGTACTCGGGACAATCAAATCGATTTCGGGGAACAATCTCACGGTTACCAGCGACAGCGGAACCTCCAACGTAGTTACGACCGAGGATTCCACCCGCATGCTGCGCACCGAACCAGGAGCTAAGGACCTGAAGAGCGCAATTCCGATTACTACACAAGACTTGCAGATCGGCGACCGCGTGCTGGCGCGGGGAAAGCCAGGCGATGACGGCAAATCTATGGTGGCCTCGTCGCTCATCCTTATCAAGGCGAGCGATGTTGTCGCGAAACAGCAACAGGAGCGCGAGGATTGGCAAAAACGCGGCGTTGGGGGCCTGGTCACCGCAGTTGACGCAAGTGCTGGCACCGTCACCATTTCCAATTCCGCAATAGCTGGGAACAAGACGACGACTGTGCGTATCTCGAAGAACACAATCATCCGGCGGTACGCGCCTGATTCGGTGAAGTTCGATGATGCGAAACCGGGAACAGTCGATCAGATCAAAGTTGGCGATCAACTGCGGGCGCGTGGAACCCGCAGCGCCGATGCAAGCGAAGTCAACGCGGATGAGATCGTTTCTGGAAGCTTTCGAAACATTGCGGGACAGGTGATTTCGGCAGACGCCGCGGACAACTCAGTTACGGTGAGGGACCTCATCAGCAAAAAGCCGGTGACGCTGAAGATCAATCCGGATTCGCAGCTTCGAAACTTGCCTCCGATGGTCGCCCAACGCATTGCCGCCCGGCTGAAGCATGAGCAAGGAGGAACCAGCGGAACAAACGCGCAAGCTGCCCCCGCGGAAACTGGAGGCGGACAAAATGCCGGAGGTTTTCGGCGCCCGGGTGGACCGCCAGATTTTCAGCAGATGCTGAATCGAATGCCGCCGGTGCGCCTGGCTGATCTGCAGAAGGGTGCGGCGGTGATGATCGTTGCGACAGAAGGCAGTGCCGCGAGCGACCCGACTGCGGTGACGCTGCTTACGGGGGTCGAAGATATCTTGAGCGCCTCACCGGACGGCAGTCGTGCGGCGATGCTGCTTTCACCATGGAATTTGGGCGGCGCAGATGCCGCGGCGGCGAGCCAATAGTGTGCTGTCATTGAGCCGCGCGAAGGCCGCTCACGGCCGAATGGTTCTAAAGAGTATGAAGACAGATTTAAAGAACCTTGCGTTGGTTGCGTCGGTCCTGGTGGCCAGCTACGCACTTGCGCAGGGTTCTGGAACATTGCGTGGGCGAGTTACGGATCCATCTGGCGCGGTAATTCCGAGCGCAACTGTCACCGCTACAAACTCCCAGGGTCAGCAAGCCAAAGCCGTCACGGATGCGCAAGGCGGGTACGAAATCAAGGGACTCGCGCCGGGGAATTACACCGTCACCACTTCCGCAAAAGGGTTTGCGTTGTCGAGCGAGCAAAACGTCGCAATTTCCGCCGGGCAATCGCAGCAGTTCGACATATCGCTGGAAATCGAAGTAGAAAAACAAAAGCTGGACGTTCGCGATGAGAGTGTAAGCGTCAACACGGACGCCTCCGATAATGCCAGCGCAATTGTGATTAAAGGCAAAGACCTGGATGCTCTGCCAGATGATCCCGACGAACTGGAGCAGGACCTGCAGGCGCTCGCTGGGCCGTCTGCAGGACCAAATGGTGGACAGATTTATATCGACGGATTTACCGGCGGGCAGCTTCCGCCAAAATCCTCCATCCGCGAGATTCGCATCAATCAGAATCCGTTTTCATCGGAGTACGACAAGCTAGGTTATGGGCGGATCGAGATCTTTACCAAGCCTGGCACGGATCAATATCATGGCGAGTTCTTTCTGGATGGAAATGATTCCGCTTTCAATTCGCTGAATCCGTTCACACCGAATGTGCCCGGATACAATTCGGAGCTTTTCCACACCAGCGTGAGCGGCCCGCTGACCAAGAAAGCATCTTTCTTCTTCAACGTGGAGGGCCGGCATATTAATGATTCCGATCTGGTGAATGCCACTGTGCCGCTGGCATCAGATCCATCGAAGACTCAGCCCTTTATTGACGCAGTCCCCAATCCCCGGACACGGGTGAACGTCGGGCCGCGCGTCGATTACCAGATCAGCAAGAACAACACGCTAACGGTGCGTTACCAGTTTTTCCACGAAACGGATAACAACCAGGGGATAGGCCTGTTCTCGCTACCAAGCCAGGGGTACAACTCCACAGAGGATGAGCACACGCTGCAGGTCAGCGATACGCAAGTTTTGAGCACCAATATCATTAACGAAACGCGATTTCAGTTCAATCGCGATAACACCAGCCAATTTGCTCAGAACTTATCGCCCACGATTATGGTCTTAGGTGCGTTCACGGGAGGCGGCAATCAGGACGGCGCACTGATTGATCACGAGAACCGTTACGAATTTCAGAATTACACCTCGGTGGTGCATCACAATCATTTGATCAAATTCGGGGCGCGTTTGCGCGGCACGACCGATTCAAGCAGCGCGAATTCCAATTTCAATGGCTTGTTCACATTCTCATCGCTCGCGGCGTATCAAAATCTGCTGCTGAGCGGTAACACATGCACCGCGCTCTCGCCTCAGCCGTGCGGCCCGACCCAGTTTTCGCTGACCAAGGGCCAGCCGTTGGTAGATATTGGCGTGGTGGATGCCGGGTTGTATCTGCAGGATGACTGGCGCGTCCGGCCGAACTTCACGTTGAGCTACGGGCTCAGGTTCGAAACCCAGAATCAGATCCACGATCACGGCGATTGGGCTCCTCGGCTTTCGTTGGCTTGGGGACTGGGCCGCCGCAATAATCCTTCTCCCAAAACTGTTTTGCGGGCCGGCTTTGGAATTTTCTACGAGCGCTTTTCGTATAACCTGATCGAACAAGCAGAGCGACTGAACGGGATCACGCAGCAGCAATTTATTGTCTCGAACCCGGTTTTCTTTGCGAATATCCCTTCGACCCTGGCCGGTGCCCAGGTCTCGCCCACGATTTATCAGGTTTCTCCGACCTTGCAAGCACCTCGAACGATTCAGTCGGCGGCCAGCATTGAGCGCCAGATCACCAAGGGCGCTACGGTCGCGGTGACTTATTTGAATTCCAACGGCCAGCACTTGTTCTTTCTGCGAAATGCCAATGCTCCACTGCCCGGCACCTATACGGGACCGGGAACCGGCATTCGACCGTTCGGAGGCAGCGACAACATTTATCAATACGATTCGGAAGGCATCTTCCGCCAGAACCAACTCATTGCCAACGTGCGGATCAACGCCGGTGCCCGGGTGTCGCTGTTCGGCTATTACACCCTGAACTATGCGAACAGTGATCTCGGATCGGGTTCCGGATCGGGCGGTGGGGCCGGATTTTTTTCGGGCGGGTCCACCGCTACGCCAAATTTTCTAACCAACCAGTACGATCCGATGGCCGACTATGGACGAGCGGCATTTGACGTGCGCCATCGGGCATTTCTCGGCGGCACGATCTCGATGCCGTATGCGTTTCGCTTGAATCCGTTCATGATCATCAGCTCCGGCATGCCATACGACGTAACCACCGGTACGGATTTGAACGGCGACTCCATTTTCAACGACCGTCCGGCTTTGCTGTCCGCGACGTCTTGTGCAGGAAAGCTTCCAGTCAGCCAGGGGATTTTGTGTACTCCTCTGGGAACCTTCAACACAGTGCCTCTGGGCGGACAAAGGATCGTTCCGGTCAATTCATTTAGCGGACCGACTCTGTTCACTCTGAATTTGCGCCTCAGTAAAACAATTGGCTTCGGACGCGAGATCAAAGGCGCGAGTTCGTCCAGCGGAGGTCCGGGATTCGGTGGACGCCATGGTTCAGGCGGACCCGGCGGAGGCTTGGGACCTGGCGGGCTCTCCGGGGCGGGCGCTAGTGCGGGAGGGCGCGGCATGTTTGGCGGGGCAAGTTCCGGACGACGCTATAGTCTGACGTTTAGCGTTTCAGCGCGGAACTTGTTGAATCGCGTGAATCTGGCCACTCCGGTCGGCGAGCTTACGTCGCCTTTGTTTGCTGAGTCCAATGGACTGGCCGGCGGGCCATACTCGTCGCAGGGGGCGGTTCGCCGGATTGATTTACAGGTGCTATTCTCGTTCTAGTGCTGTTCCATAATGAGTCGTGGATATAAGGTGTGCCCCTGTGGGCCAAAAGCCTTCATCGTTCAGGGTGCCGCACAGGTCGGCTGAAGCCGTCCTCAATCAAAATTCGTTATGGATATTGTAATCAGCTGATTGAAGACTATTTCGCGATCCTAAAAGGGAAGAGCTGTGTCTAAAACCAGAGTTCGTGGGCTAGTTGTTTTTGCTGTGTCGCTTTGCCTTGCCGCTTTGCCAGGCTGTTCCGGAAAATCCGCCGTAACCATTTCATTGACGGCCACGCCACCAAGCTCCGATGGAAGCCCGGTGACCTGCGGAACCAGCACGACCTCATCATGCTCGGTCACGGTTAAGCAAGGAGAACTGGTAACCATCGCCGCCAGCGTGGCGAATGACAAGACGAATGCCGGAGTTACCTGGGGTCTCGGGAGCAGCGTCGGATCGTTGAGCAGCCAAAGTACCACCTCTGTAACTTATGTCGCCCCCACGGCATTGACCACGAACACCACGGCGACGGTCACCGCTACGTCCGTGGCCAGCACGACTGTCACACAAAGCGTCACCATTACGGTGAATGCCGTATTCGAATTTGAGACAAGTTCGCTTCCCGTCGCCACTGAGGACGTACCGTATAGCGCAACCATCAGCACGATCGGAGCTACGGGGCCTTTTACCTGGATCATTCTCTCAGGCAGCTTACCCGCGGGCTTAACTTTATCCAACAGCAACACAGCTTCGGTGAACATCACGGGCACGCCCAGCGCAGTGGGCAGTTCGACGGTCACGATTCAGGCCACCGATAGTACGGGCACCCCGATCCAGCGGACATTTACGATCACCGTCAATCCTCCACCGGCGCTAACAATCATTACGCCATCCACGATCACTCCCGGAACGGTTGGGCAAGCATATTCCTACACGCTGCAAGCGGAATTCGGGACGCCTCCCTACACCTGGACCCTGACTGGAACTGGTAGTTTGCCAAATGGAATTCAGCTGAAGAACGGTGTGCTGACCGGCACGCCAACCGCTGCCGGGACCTCCACATTCGGCGTGCAGGTTCAGGATTCCGCAACACCAAATCCGGCCATCGCGACAAAAAATCTTACTCTCACCGTCAATCAAGTCAGTGCCAATCAGGACTTGACCGGAAATTACGCGTTCCTCGTTAGCGGTTTCGATCTAGCTGGAAAGAGGTTTGCCGCGGCAGGAAGTTTTGCCGCCAGCGGCGGGAACATCAGTGCCGGCGAAATCGATATCAATGACGCTGGTGCCACGGATAACCGGCCCGGAACGGGAGCCTATTCAATTGATGCCAACGGCTTGGGGACCTTGAGCTTTGCCGGCCTGACGTTCTACATGAGCTTTGTGCCTACCAGTAATAACGCGAGCATCACAGCCGCGAACCTGATTGAGTTTGACAGTGTCACGCAAGCGGCCTCCGGAGTGCTGCTGCAACAAACCACTCCGTTTGGGACGCCGTCGGGAAATTATGCTTTTGGTTTCCTGGGAGCCGATGCCTCCAACAATCGGTACGCCTTGGCAGGCGCATTTCCGGCAACCCCAGGCGGTGCGGGATTGTTGGACTTGAATGACGCCGGTGCCCCCAAATCTACAGCTTTTAATGTTTTGAACTTTGGCGGGCCGGACGCGAATGGTCGTGGCACTTTTTCCTTCAGCGTCTCCAATGTTGCCAGCGACTACGCTTA
>JAFAGX010000098.1 GCA_019237515.1 Acidobacteriaceae bacterium | reverse complement strand
CGCTATGCAGCGGAATGCGGGGCCCTCCCGCAAACCCCGCAATTGCATTTTGTCGAACGCAAGACAGCCATGCTTTAGTCCCGGTTGTTGCCATAGCAACTGCGGAGACCCAATCTGCCTCTAAAGACCTCTATGCTCACGCCTGAGCCTGCGTTGGCTTTTTCCCTTTGGGGATGGTTATTGCGCCTGCGCAGCATCGGGGAAATCGCGGTTGGACTCGCCGACAACTCCATCATCCCTATGCCCGGCAGCCTGGACGTGCTCACCATCTGGCTAGCCGCCAGTGAACGCCGCTATTGGTTGTTTTATGCGTTGATGGCAACGGTCGGAGCGCTGATTGGCGGGTACATTACTTACGAGTTGGCCCGAAAAGGAGGCAAGGAAGCGCTCGAACGTAAGCTGCGGAAGCGCCAGGCTCAGAAACTGACTAGCAGGTTCGAACGATGGGGATTTGGAGCAGTCGCAGTTCCAGCTATATTGCCGCCACCGTTCCCGATTGTGCCATTCTTGCTGGCTGCGGGAGCGCTGCAGTATCCACGTAAGAAATTCTTAGCGGCTCTTGCGCTTGGACGAGGTGTCCGTTTCACCGTGATCGCGGGTCTCGGTGCAATCTACGGCGACGCGATTGTTGGCTTCTTTTCGAAGTACTATAAACCGGCGCTTGCCATCCTGATTGGCCTGGCAATCATTGCCGGCGTGTTCGGAGTTATTGAGTATCTACGACATAGGAAAGATCCGCGCGGGGCAGGTGCGCAGAACGCCGCGCCAAAAGCGGCCTGATGCCGTTTTGAGCCCACAGACGTTCTTCGCTACAATCAAGTCTGGTCGCGCATGTCTCTAAGCAAACAGCAAGCCATCGAACTTTTCCGTTCCGATGATCTGATCGGCATCGGGATGGAAGCAAGTGCCCTGCGGCGCCAACTTCATCCAGACGGCGTGGTCACCTACATCATCGATCGCAACATCAATTACACAAATTACTGCACCGAGTACTGCACATTCTGTGCCTTCTACCGGCCCTTGAAAGGACCGAAGGCAAAAGAAGGCTACATTCTCGATTTCGAAACCATTTACGAAAAAATTCGCGAGACTGTCGAGCTTGGCGGAACGGGCGTGCTGATGCAAGGTGGTCTGCATCCCGATCTGAAGATTGATTGGCATGAGCAGATGCTGCGCGGCATCAAGCAGCGTTTTCCGAAAGTTCATCTGCACTGCTATTCCGCGTCAGAGATTATCGCCATTGCTGAGTACAGCGACCTCAGCATCCGGGACACGATTTCGCATCTCCGCGATGCAGGCCTGGATTCAATCCCCGGTGGCGGCGCCGAAATTCTCGATGACGAAGTTCGGTACAAGATCGCCCGGCTCAAATGCCTGACTGATGACTGGCTCAACGTGCATCGCACTGCTCATCAACTCGGAATGCGCACAACGGCAACCATGATGTTCGGGGTCGGAGAAAAGTACGAACATCGGGTTAACCATCTTCAGCGGATTCATGATCTGCAGGAAGAGACCGGCGGCTTCACTGCTTTCATCCCCTGGACTTTCCAACCGGCGAACACCGCTTTAGGTGGCCGGCACTGGGACGAAGCCACTGCGGTGGAGTATCTGAAGACGCTCGCCATCTCCCGACTGTTCCTCTCCAACTTTCAGAATGTGCAATCCAGTTGGGTGACACAAGGATTAAAAGTCTGCCAGTTGGGCTTGCAATTCGGCGGAAACGATGTGGGCTCGGTGATGCTCGAAGAAAACGTTGTTCGTGCCGCCGGTGTGACCAATTGCACTACGGAAGAAGAATTGCGGCACATCATCCGCGACGCCGGATTTAAACCCGCTCAGCGGGATACGCTCTATCGAACTTGCTTCCTGAACTGAGCATCCGAGTCATTTTGTTGGCGATGCGCACCCCTCAGGTACAATAGATATTTCAGGCTGGGTAGTTGTTAGCCCCTGTGCCGCACACAACCCATGCTGTTTTCTTCGCCGCTCATTGCGACCATCCTCG
>JAFAGX010000689.1 GCA_019237515.1 Acidobacteriaceae bacterium | reverse complement strand
GCATACGATGCAAATGCCGCCCGAGCGGACTTGTTTATACCCGACGAAATGTCGCCCAGCGGCGTCCAAGCTTGGCCTTCAACTAGCCCGCGCTGGGGAAATTGAGGGCAGTGGCAGGAAAAGGACATCGGTATGCCCGCCGGGTCATCTAAAAAGGCGTGCATGGTTTTTTAGCTCTCGTGGTGTTCTGTCTGGCCGTGGCGCACGGATGGCTTTGGAGCAGCGACCAGCGCCGCCAAGCCGTTCAGGAAGCGTTCGATGCCATACGCAAGCAGATCCGGCAAGAACGCGGCCAGGTCAGGCGCGAACGACACTAGCCGGAACTTCGCGGACAGGCAGGTCGCAGCACACACCGGTGCCGCATTCTCCAAACTCAGATTTCCTCAGATCACTTCGCGGACTTTGTCTTCCATGATCGTCTTCACGATCTCCTTAGCATCCTTTTCGCCTTTAGCGAGCGATTCCGCAAAGTGGATCGCCTGTTTCATCTTGACATGGCCCGGCAGAGGCGGCTCGTTCTTGTCAACGACGGCTTCCACGACCACTGGCCCATCATGCTGCAGAGCTTGTCGCAATGTGCTCTCGGCGTCTTTAGGATCCCAGAGCGTAAACCCGCGGGCACCCGCCGCTTCCGCATATTTTGCGAAATCGATGGGCTCGAGATCCACGCCAAATTCGGGATTCGCGTCCAGCACCATCTGCTCCCACTTAATTTGTCCCAAGGCATTGTTCTTGATAATAATGACTTTCACCGGCAACTTATACTTCACCAACGTTGCCATTTCGCCCATCAACATCGTGAACCCACCGTCACCCACAATGCAGACCACCTGGCGTCCGGGGTACGCCACCGCCGCTCCGATGCTGTATGGCAGCCCATTCGCCATGGTGGCGAGCGTTCCTGAGAGCGAGAATTTCATATCACCTCGGATGTCGATGTACCGCGCGGCCCAAGTCGCAATCGTGCCGCTGTCGGATGAAATGATCGCATCGTCATCCAGCAGTTTGTTCAAGTGATACGTGACCACTTGTGGCTTCATCGGAGTGTCCATGCGCGTGCCGCGCTCGTTCATCAGCTCGCGCCATTTACTCATTCGTTTCTGTGCAGTTTCCAGGAACTCGCGATTGCGCTTCCGCTCTAACAATGGGATGAGCGCTTTCAGCACGGCTTTGCAGTCACCAACTAAACCCACATCTGCCGGGTACCGCAACCCGATCCGAGTGCTATCGAGATCGATCTGCACGCACTTTGCCTTGTTCGGCTTGGGATAGAAATCCAGATAGGGGAAGCTGCTTCCCACAATCAGCAGCATGTCACATTCTTCCATGGCATCCTGCGACGGAGCGGTTCCGAGCAGTCCGAGGCCGCCGGTGGTAAACGGACTATCATCAGGAATGACAGCCTTCCCCAAGAGCGCCTTGATGACCGGAGCGCCAATCGTGTCCGCGAGTTCGGTAACTTCTTGTCCAGCCCCCAAGGCACCTCGGCCGACCAGAATCGCCGGTTTCGAGCTGTTATTAATGATCTCCGCAGCGCGGTCGAGCAATTGGTGGGGAGGATGGGGATGGGACGCTACATAAATCCTTCCGCTGTGCTGCTTCACATTCATGTCGGAGCGTTGCGCGTCGGACGCCTTCCATTCCTGAATGTCCTTGGGAATCGTGATGTGCGACACAGTGTGATGTCCGAGTGCGCTCCGGATCGCCTCGTCCAGCACATTGTTCACGTGGGCCGGTCCCATGATCCTCTGGTTGTAAGCAGCGACATCCATGTAGAGCTTGTCGAGATCAACGTCTTGCTGAAACGAAGTGCCGATCAGGTCGTGGAAAGTATGCCCTGTAATCGCCAGCACCGGCTGGCCGTCGCACTTGGCGTCATAGAGTCCGTTCAGCAGATGGATCCCGCCGGGCCCTGATGTTGCTATGCAAACTCCGAGCCGACCGGTGTACTTGGCGTACCCGCAGGCAGCAAAGGCTGCCGCCTCTTCGTGACGGACCTGAATGAATCTCAGCTTATCCCGGTGGGTGCGCAGCGCTTCGAAGATCCCATCCACGCCATCCCCTGGAAGTCCGAAAATCACCTCTACTCCCCACGCAATCAGCCTTTCGACGATCATATCGGCTACAGTCATGAGCGCACTCCTTCAGCTAAATAGTTTGCCCGGAATAAACCGCGAACGAATCTCGGATGGCCGTCAAGAATTCCCGGTTGCTCAAAGAGGAATGCAAGGCATTGTGAGTCTCTCGTACTCCGATACATTCCGTGAAGTCGCGTAAACCCCGACTGCCGCAGTTTCATCGAAGCTAGTTGCCTTCCTTTGGGTACGCAAACCAGGAGAAAATTGTGACTGCCTTGAGAGCTGTTACTCCCGTATCGATGGGCCGCGGTGAACGTCTGCGCGTTACCCCTGAGTCAGTGAACTATTCCGATCTGGAATCCGAGCTTAAACGCAGCGTGGAAGGCGAAGTCAGATTCGATGCGGGCACGAAAGCTGCCTATGCGGTGGATTCCTCGAATTACCGCCAGGTCCCGATCGGCGTCGTAATTCCAAAATCGATCGACGATGTGGTGAACACAGTTGCGCTATGCCGGAGATTCGGCGTGCCGCTGCTTTCCCGCGGCGGAGGTACCAGCCTAGCCGGTCAGTGCTGCAACACCGCGGTCGTGATCGACTGGACCAAATATCTCGGTCAGATCCTGAACATTGATCCATCTCGCAAGCAGGCTACCGTCCGGCCCGGTTGCGTTTTGGACAATCTGCGAAATGCCGCCGGAGAGTACGGCCTGACGTTCGGCCCCGACCCAGCTACCCACAATCACTGTACCCTCGGCGGGATGCTGGGCAACAACTCCTGTGGAATGCACGCGCAAATGGCGGGATCGGTTGCCAGCAACACCGAAGCTATGGAGGTTCTGCTGTACGACGGAACCCGTATGAACGTGGGCTGGACGACCGAGACCGAGATGGATAGCCTGATCGACCGCGGCGGCAGGGTTGGCGAAATTCTCACGCGAGTTCGTGCCCTCCGCGACAAATATGCGGAGCAGATTCGTACCCGGTATCCCAACATCCCTCGACGGATTTCCGGCTACAACCTCGACCAACTCATCCCTGATTCCCAAGGCCGGATCAATTTGGCCCGCGCCCTGGTCGGATCGGAAGGAACCCTGGTCACCATTCTTGCTGCCACCCTGCGCCTGATCCACAATCCACCATTCCAAACTTTGCTTGTGCTCGGGTACCCGGATGTCTACCAAGCCGGAGACCATGTTCCTGACGTGCTGGAGTTCAAGCCAATGGGTCTCGAAGGCATTGATCACTTCCTGATCGAGAACATGACCAAGAAAGGCCTTCACGTGAAAGACCTCAGCAGTCTTCCTGAAGGCAAGGGCTGGCTCCTGTGTCAGTTCCCCGGGGACACGCGCGAGGAAGCAGACGAAACTGCACAGGCGCTGATGGAGAAACTCAAATCCAAACCGAACCCGCCGAGCATGAAACTCTACGACAGGCCGGAAGAGGAAAAGCATGTTTTCGATATTCGAGAATCGGGCCTCGGCGCGACCGCCTTTGTGCCTGGCCTGCCCGCTTCCTGGCCTGGGTGGGAGGACGCCGCCGTGCCACCGGACAAAGTCGGTGCTTATCTTCGCGATTTTTGCAAGCTTCTCGAGAAATACGGTTACGTGGCCGCTTTGTACGGCCACTTCGGCATGGGCTGCATCCATTGCCGCATCACATTTAACTTGGTTACCGAAGAAGGCATCCGGCACTACCGCAGCTTCGCCGAAGAAGCCGCAGA
>JAFAGX010000683.1 GCA_019237515.1 Acidobacteriaceae bacterium | reverse complement strand
TATTTTTTTGTTTCACGCTGCGGCGCACCGGGAGCTTATGGTTTGCGGTAGGGATGCACGCCTCATGGGACTGGGCGGAAAGCTACTTGTATTCCGTACCTGACAGCGGAGGAATGATCACTGGACATCTCTTGCGATCTTCATTTCATGGACCACGATTGCTCACTGGCGGCACAGTAGGACCGGAAGGCAGCGTCATGGTGTTTGTGGTCATCGGTGCGGCATGGGTGATCTTTGATCGCGTGTATTCGGCACAAGGCGAAGGGCAGGTGAGGACACCTGCCCTTACGCAAGTCGATAAGGCTACCTACCAGGAGTAGTGCACTGTGTAGGTCACGACCTGCTCGCCATCGGGCTGCACCGTGATGGGAAACTCGGCAGTTTGCGCGTCGGTTTTGTTTGAACTGGTAGATTGCTCGGTGAGCTTCCAGTTGCTCCAGCGATAGAGGTGCTCGACAACTCGCACGTTCACCGGATCTTTCTTGTGGTTGCGAACTTTGATCTCGAACGACTCTTCCATCCAATCGTTCCGTGAATCAACGTGATAGTTGGTGCGCTTGCGCTCGCCGACCACGTCGAAGGCGTTTCCGGTATAGACGCGGATCATCTCGTCTTTAGGAGTATGGTCAATCTGGTTTTCGCCGACGAATTCGAGATGCCCATCGGTATCGCGGCGATAGAAGCGGAGTTTGCCCTTGGGTAGCGGCATGCCGAGATGATTGGTGTCAGCATTCTTGAATTCTTCCATGACCCAGACCTTAGGGTTGGACGCGGTCCCATAGTTCGGCTCATTGCGGACTTGCTCCCGGTTGTAATAGCCGTACTGATCGAGCTTAGCGCCGTCGTAAACGTAGATGCGCTGAGCGTGAATGTTCGTGCCGCGTACAAATTCAACCTGCTTTGTCTCTTCATCGTGCAGCGTGGTTGGACGATCCAGCGTGTAGAGATGGAACTCGTCAAACGATTTCTCCTGAACAGGGGGTGCCATTGCGTCCCGATTCATCGCTTTGGCTTCGGCAGCGTAGATTGCGCCACCGACCCCAGGCGCTTGAATCTTGTTCACATCTCCCGCCAGCAGCTTGATGCGCGCGTTCTCGAATGTTTTGCCGCTCTGGTTGTTCATCGTGATCCAGCCGATCATGTCGAGCAGATCAGACTTGCCATTCGACTTATCCGAGACAACCAGGTTGTAGTCTGCATGCCAACTCATGCCGCCACTAACGTAAGAGATTTCTGCATCGAACGCTCCCGGATCGTTGGTTTCAAGCAACCAATGCAGCGTGGGCTTCAGAACCGAGTCAGCTGTGAGCGCAGGAAACAGCGGCTGCCCTGGCAATCCGAAGCGAAGGACGCCATCGACTTCGATCAACGGCTGCATGTAGCTAGTTTGCTGATATCCGTTCGCATACGCCGTGGGCACATACCCGCTGCGGACGATTTTGCCTTTAACCGTTTCTTGCTTGTCTCCGTGCTGAACCAGAAAATCGATGGTTTTCCCTTCGTAGAAGGACAGCAACAGTTCCTGCGAGATCGGATCATTTCGGTAATTCTGTTCGCGAATCTGCAGCGCGCGGCCATTCAGGTCACGAAGGATGACCGAATCCGGCTCGAGATGCGAGGCAATTCCGGCGTAGGAAACGGGGTTTACGCCAGCTTTGAGGTCCATCGGAAAGCGCTCACGGGCCACAAAGAAGTTGCCGTTGTAAATGGTGAGCGCGGGCTGGTTGTCGGTGGATTTGCCTTCCGCCAGCCCCAA
This sequence comes from Acidobacteriaceae bacterium, assembly GCA_019237515.1. The sequence continues at coordinate 10,589 of JAFAGX010000683.1, read as the reverse complement.
AGTGCAGAAACAGCACAGAACCAGAATCAAGTTTTTCATCGAAAATCTCCTTTTTCTCTCGGCGGAAGGAGGAGAGTTCCGGCCTATATGAAGAACGAGAGTAGCCGAGGAACTTGCAGGAAGGAATTAACCACGGAGGACACCGAGACACAGGGGTAATCGGAGGTAACCACTAAGCGAGTTGCACTTTACCAAGATAGGGAAGGCGCCCGTAACCGAACATGAAACGGAGATCCTTCGCTGCGCTCAGGATGACGGCGCGGGGCACACACGCCCCGCAAGCGCCGTCAGATATCCAGGTTCTTTACGTCCAGCGCGTTGTCTTCGATGAACTTGCGGCGAGCTTCGACGTCTTCGCCCATCAGGGTGGTGAAAATGGTTTCGCACTCGGCGATATCTTCCAGCTTCACCGAAAGTAGCGTGCGGCGCTCGGGGTCCATGGTGGTTTCCCAGAGTTGAGGAGCGGTCATTTCGCCGAGACCTTTGTAACGCTGCACGTCATAGCCTTTGCGGCCTTCGGCTAGAACGTAATCGCGGAGATCGCGAGGGGTAGACTTCTCGGCGATCTCAGGCTCGGCCTTTTTCTTGCCGATCTTCGTCGGTACTTCTTTGGTGGTTTTCTTCTGAATTTTCTCCAGGTCCTCGCGCTCGGCATCGCTCAGGTCTTCAGTGTCGCCATTCGCGTTGCCGCTCGAGGTCCCGCCCTTTACTACGGTTTCGATCACAAACGGCGGTTCCATGTACGGTTCAATCTGCTTGAACTTTGACAGCAGTTGCCGATATCCAGGTGTCGACGCCAACTCCCAGTTAATGAGATGCTCCGCGCCTTGCGAGTTTACGTAGCGAACTTCCCATAAGGTGTGCTCTTCATCAAAGCGCATTTCGACTTCTTTGAATTGGCGTTCTTTCTGAAGTTTTTTCAGTTCTTTTTCGAGCTTCTCGATTTTTTTGGGCGGGGTTTTCTTGTCACCTTCGAAATCGGCGCGCTTGGAGAGATCCAGTTTGGGTAGCAGGTCAGTTACTTTTTCGTCGCGCACCCGCTTGTCAAATTTCTCGTAGAGTTTCAAATATTCGTCAAGCACGGTGATGAACTTCGCCAGTGCGGCGCCTTCGAGCTTGGCAGCGCCCTCGCCATAGCGCACGATCAGGCCCTCAGACGCGCGTTTTACCATGACTTTTACATATTCTTTTTCGTCTTTGATGTACTGCAGCGACTTGCCTTTTTTGATCGAGAATAGCGGCGGCTGCGCGATAAAGACGTTGCCGCGCTTGATCAACTCCTGCATGTGGCGGAAAAAGAAGGTGAGGAGAAGCGTACGGATGTGGCTGCCATCGACGTCGGCGTCAGTCATTAAAATGACCTTTGCGTAACGCAGCTTGCTGGCGTCGAAATCTTCTTTCGCAATGCCCGTCCCGAGCGCCGTGATCATGGCGCGAATCTCTTCGTGACCGAGCATTTTGTCGTAACGCGCCTTCTCGACGTTGAGAATTTTTCCTTTGAGCGGCAGAATCGCCTGGAAGCGGCGGTCACGCCCTTGTTTCGCGGTGCCACCTGCGGACTCGCCTTCGACGAGAAACAACTCGCAACGATCCGGTTCTTTCTCCGAGCAGTCCGCTAGCTTGCCCGGCAAGCCTCCGCCATCCAGAGCGCCCTTGCGACGGGTGAGATCGCGGGCTTTGCGAGCGGCTTCGCGAGCGCGGGCAGCGTCCAGAGCTTTATTGATGATCTTGCGGGCGACCGGCGGATTCTGCTCCAAAAACGCTCCCAGTCGCTCATTCACAAATGCTTGCACGATGCCCGCGATGTCGGAATTCAGCTTTCCTTTGGTCTGGCCTTCAAACTGAGGCTGCGGCAGTTTTACGCTGATCACCGCGACCAGGCCTTCCCGAACGTCGTCGCCAGTGAGATTTTCTTTAACGTCTTTGAAGAGTCCCATCTGCTGACCGGCGTAGTTGATGGTGCGAGTCAGCGAAGTGCGGAATCCGGAAAGATGAGTGCCACCATCGACGGTGTTGATGTTGTTGGCGAAGCTGAAGACGGTTTCGGAATAGCCATCGTTGTACTGGAGGCCAATCTCTAACGTAATGCCATCGCGCTCGGCTTCCATGTAGATGGGCTTGTCGTGGAGTACAGATTTTCCGCGATTAAGATGCTTAATGAACTCCGAGATGCCGCCGTTGTACTTGAATTCAGCTTTCTTCGGCTCGCCGGTTTTGGGATCGGTCGTGCGCTCGTCTTCTAGCGTGATCAGCAGGCCTTTATTCAGGAATGCCAATTCGCGAAGTCGCTGAGCTAACGTGTCGAAGTTGTATTCCGTGGCGGTGAAGATCTCTTTGTCAGGAAGAAAATGGACTTTGGTTCCGGTTTTTTTCTTCACATCGCCGGTTTTCTTCAGCTTGCTGGTGGGCTCGCCTTTGGAGTAGGTCTGCTCCCAGGTGTAGCCGTCGCGCCAGATTTCGAGCTCCAGCTCATCACTTAGTGCGTTCACGCACGAAACACCCACCCCGTGCAAACCGCCAGAAACTTTATATGAGGAGGTGTCAAACTTTCCGCCCGCGTGCAGCTTAGTCATCACGACCTGTGCTGCAGGGATTTTCTCGCCGTCGATATCCATGTTGTCGACGGGAATGCCACGGCCGTTGTCTACAACTGTGATCGAATTATCGATGTGAATGGTGACTTCGATTTTGTCGGCGAATCCGGCGAGCGCCTCGTCAACGGAGTTGTCTACGACTTCATAGACTAGATGGTGGAGGCCGAGCTCCCCGGTCGAGCCGATGTACATAGCTGGACGCTTGCGGACCGCTTCCATGCCGCCCAGCACCTTGATCGACTCGGCAGTGTACTCGCCGTTGGCTCCGTTGATTGGAGTGGCCCTCCCGTTTTTATCTTTGGTATCGACGACGGCTGTAGTGATTTCTTTAGTGGCCATTCAGCTCCGTGGGGAATTGCCGGGCCGAGCTTCTCTCCGGCACGAATTTCCAGCCGCTCGAAATAAGCTCAACCTACTGAAATTATTGATACTTAGAGCAATCGGAAACTACTTAGATTTTAGCACATTCCGAGCGCTTTTTCGAACCCTGAACCGCTCCGGTAAACTCCACTTTTTGCGGGACTTAGGCTTACTACTTTGATGCTTTGGGCGAGTTGGTGGCAGTTTTCGCCGGAGTTCCGAACCTCAGGAATTCAATGAGTTGCTGGACCTCCTCGTCGCTGCTGCCAATGAATGTGAACGAGAGTACGTAGCCTCGCGAGAGCATAGCGAGGGTGCTCTGGTGCATAGCGACTCCGCTGATGTCTTTCGTGAAATCGCGTCGATAGATCGGCTTCCCGTCCACCGGAAATTCATAGGCGTCATTGACAGGCTTCATGCCCTTCGCTTCGGTCGCCTCGCTGATTGGACCGAAATACTGCGCGGCATTTTTCAAGCCGGGATAAGACGAAATGCTTTCTGCCGCGATGACGATGGCGGAATTTACATCGCTGCCGCGGGCGAGCGGAGGACGCTCGAAGAGGCTCAGGAGCACGGTTGATTTTGCCGGGTCGGTGGACACGTCGCGCATTTCGTCTGTGCGGTCAAGCCAGCCGTAACGAATTCGGTAGCTAAATCCAAAAAAACGGTTGCGATAAAAGCCATTGCTGGTCTCGCCGGGATCAAGGGTTGCGCTCGTCTGAGATGAGTCGTGGCTTGCGCTTTGCGCGAAGAGAATAGAACAGGGTACTGGCAAGCAAATGAGGCAGAGAGTCAGGCAGAACCGGCCTACGGTCATGAAGCGTCCAGCATAACACGGCATAACCGTGACTTGCCCCGACCAGCGCTGTCTATAGGGCGGACGTTCTTGTCCGCCCCAGCCAGGAATCCCGCGCTACACAGAATTAATCGGCGGCCATACCGACGGCAATGGGTTGGGAACAATGTGCGCAGCGCCTTGCATCAATGGGAATCTCGCTGAGGCACTCCGGACATTTCCGGGTGGTCGGGTCAGCTGGCGCTGGAGCCTTGCGCATGCGTGCTACCAACATATTCACCGGAACCACCACAAAGAAGTAAACCGCAGCCGCAATCAGCAGGAAAGAGATGGCTGCGTTAATGAAATCGCCGAGAGCGAAGACGCTGCCGTTCACGGTGAAACTGATTGCGGAGAAATCCGGCTTGCCGACGAGGGCGGCAATCAGAGGAGTGAGCAAATCCTTCGTAAAGGCGGAAACGACAGTAGCGAACGCCGCACCAATTACCACGCCAACGGCCATGTCAATAACATTGCCACGCAGGATGAACTGCTTGAATCCTTTGAGCATAAGGACCTCCGAGCAGAAAAGTGGAGTCCAACTTTACGCTGGGGTAAAGGGCGCGTCAAGGGCGCACGTCGCAGTTGTCGGTAGGCCGGGCGTGGCCCTCAGATCCGCATGGGCATGACGATGTAGCGGTACTTGTAATCCTCACTGTCGGCCGGACGCATCTGGCCGGCGGATTGAGCGTCTTTGAATTCCAGTTTTACGTCGCCGCTTCCAGTTGCCTTGAGAAAGTCCTGGATATATTGGGCATTGAAGCCGATCGCCAGGGCATCGCCGTCATAGTCGGTTTCAATGGAATCTTCGGATTCCCCGGTCTCACTGGAAGAAGCGGAAAGCTTCAATTCACCTTTTTCCAGGCGAAGGCGCACGGCGCGAGACCGCTCGTCCGCGAATTGTGCGACACGAGAGATGGCTGCCATCAGATCGTCTCCGTGCACGGTTACAACCTTGTTGTTGTCCTTTGGCAGGACAGCTTCGTAGTTAGGGAATTGTCCCGTTAGTTGGCGTGAAGTCAGAAGCCTGCCGCCAATTCGGAAATACAAAGTCGATTCGTCTTTCGCAAATTCGATATCGTCAGCATCCGTCGAATCGAGCAGCGACTTCAGCTCATCCATCGCTTTCTTGGGTACGAGCGTTTTCATCTCACCCGAAACGCCGTCAAACTTTGTTCCGGCTCGCTCCACGTGGGACAAACGGTGACCGTCGGTGGCAACCATGGTAATGGACTCTGGCTTGAGCACCATGAGTGCGCCATTCAGGGTGTAACGGGATTCCTCGCTGGCGATGGCAAATCCGGTCTTGGCGATCATGCCGCGAAGCACTTGCGCAGGAATCTTCACCACGCCGGAGGTCGGGAAGGTTGGCAACGTTGGAAAATTGGAACGCGCCATGCCAACCATTTTCGTATTCGAGCGGCCACAGCGAATGCTGACCCAGTGATTTTCCAGCAGCTTGATGGTGATGTCGGCGTCAGGCAGCAGCTTCACGTAGTCATGCAGCTTGCGCGCAGGGATAGTGCACGAGCCTTCCTTTTTAACCTTCGCAGGGCAGGAAGTTCGGAGACTCAGGTCAAGATCAGTTGCCGTCAACGAAAGTTTATCGCCGGCGGCCTCGAACAAGTAATTTGAAAGAATGGGGATCGTGGTCTTGCGTTCAACCACGCCCTGGGTCGCGGCCAATTCGCGCAGCAGCTCAAACTTGCTGACGGTAATTTCCATTGTGGATATCCGTGGTTCGGTGGCAATCGCTTCGACCGGCATACGCTGACTCTCCCGGCTATTAAGGCTAGTGGAATACTTTTCTTATATCAGAAGCAAAACCCGCAAAACAGCCCGAAACGGGGAGGCTGGGCAGAAATCAAGCGGACCCGGACCTCAGCACAGGACCTTACCAACCGCGGAGCTTCTTCGGTTCCAAATCAGGCTGGATGCAGGGAAACCGTGGGGATGAAGCTCGCCTTAGCCACCCAACTGCTCAGTCAACTTATTCACGAGCCGATTCAAATCCTTGTCTGTTTTTCGGGCCTCGTCAATTTTCTCAACCGAATGCAGAACCGTGGTGTGGTGCTTGCCGCCGAACTGCCGACCGATTTCGGGCAGCGAAGCCTCAGTGAGATGCTTGGCGAGATACATTGCGATCTGGCGCGGGTAGACGATCGCGCGCGAGTTATTCTTGGCCTTGATCTCGACCAACCGCAACCCAAATTGTTCGGCCACTGCCTTTTGGATCGACTCGATCGTAACCTTCCGCGCTTGCGAGTCGATAAAATTCTTGAGCACCTGTTGGGTGTAGGGAAGAGTAATTTCAGCCCCAATGAGCGATGAGTGCGCGACCAACCGAATAAGTGCGCCTTCCAGTTCGCGGACATTCGACCGGATATTGGAAGCGATGTAGAGGGCAACATCGGTCGGGAGCGTAACTTTTTCCTGCTCGGCTTTCTTCTGAAGAATCGCCACCTTGGTCTCAAGATCTGGCGGCTGAATGTCGGCAATCAGGCCCCACTCGAAGCGGCTGCGCAGGCGGTCTTCAATCTCGGCTAATTCCTTTGGCGGACGGTCGCTGGCAATGACGATCTGCTTCATCGATTCGTGCAGCGCGTTGAAGGTATGGAAAAACTCTTCCTGGGTGCGCTCCTTTTGCGCGATGAACTGGATGTCATCAATCAAAAGGACATCCATATTGCGAAACTTATCGCGAAAGGTCGTCATTTTGTCGTATCGCAGCGAGTTGATCATGTCGTTGGTGAACTTATCGCTGGACACGTAGCAGATGGCCGCTTGCGGCAGGCATTTGGCGATCTCATGACCGATAGCTTGCATCAGGTGGGTCTTGCCCATGCCGACCCCGCCATAGAGAAAGAGCGGATTGTAAGCTTTGGAAGGTCGCTCAGCGACCGCCTGGCACGCGGCGTGGGCAAACTGATTGCCGCTGCCGATGACAAACGCGTCAAAGGTATAGCGTGGATTCAGTTGCGCAGCCCCGTCGAAGTCCAATCTGGCTTGGGAGACGTGTGTTGCGGGAGCCGGCATGGGCGAAAGCCCTCCATCGTGGCGCAGGGGCGTGGCTGCCGGATCACTTTCGGGGGTGACGAACTGCACTTCCTGATACTCAAGGCCCAGATTGTCGAGTGCCTCCTGGATCAGGTCAACATACTTATCGTTCTGCCGCCGGGCCTCATCGGTCTCTACCCGTACGTAGAGGACGCCACCACTGGCGTGACTATAACGCGTGGGCTTGAGCCAGCGATCATAGGCGGGGCGGTTTATCTTTTTCTCTAGCGCGTCCAGCACGCGTAGCCAAGGATTGGGAGCAAGCGTTGCAGTTGGAACAGACATGTGAAGTTTTTCGATGGGCCTGTGGCCGTGCTCAGCGCCCGGTTAAAAATGCGACTCCGATTCTCGTTTTGTCAGCGGAGCAATCTCCACCCGGCTGGCGGCTTCGCTACGAGAGAAAAAATTTACAAGGAACGTCGTGCATACTAGCACAATTTTTTTTGGTTTTTGGAAAAGTTTGGCAAAGATTTTTCCTGACCTCTCGATTCAAAACTCGACTGGAAATTTCTGTCAAGTAGCAATTCTATAACTGCCGCGTGAGTTGTGCAGCTTGGCGATTCCGTGAAACACGCGTCCGTTGCACTTTTCGCGGTGCATACAGTTTGTCTGCAATGTGAGCAGGAAAGCAGTGATGCACCTCACAGCAACTTGCGATGCGAAAGAAAGCGTGTAAAAGCATCCGGGCTGAAACGTTCTCGAGGTTTCGCGATGAAATTACAAAGTGTGTAGTTTGCCCGTCTTGCGCGGTGTCATTTATACTTTTTGTTTCCGTCCTAGCTTGTAATTCCAAGTTCAACTGGGAGCAGGTCAAGTTTAAATGCCCAAACGTACGTTCCAACCTAATCGGCGTCACCGCTCGAAGACGCATGGATTTCGCACACGGATGAAGACAAAAGGTGGTCGGGGAGTCATCTCCCGTCGACGCGCCAAAGGACGTAAACGGGTTTCCGTGAAGCCCGGTTTCCGGGAATAAAGATTCCTTTCGCATCAGCGGAAGTCCGCCACCTGGGTTGCTGGTGAAATTGTGAGCAAGACTGGCCCGGAGAGCCTTTCGAAACCGTCTTCCCACGTGAGCATGCGCTTTCCGCGTAGTATGCGATTGCTGCGGCACAGCGACTTCGACCGCGTGTACAAGACTGGAAGACGCCATTTCGCTGCCCACGTGACAGTGTTTTACGTTCCTAGAGTCAATGGAGAGGGCGTCCGATTCGGTTTCACGCTTACGAAGTTTCTGGGGGGGGCGGTTGAACGGAACCGGATCAAGCGACGGTTGCGCGAAGCGGTTCGTTTGCACGGCAGGCAGCTGGCTGCGCCTGTGGATGTCGTGATTCACCCCAAGAAATCCGCGCTCAAAGCGCGTTTTGCCGAGCTGGAGAACGACATCAGACGCGCGATGGAGGCTATTGGAAAACCTGCTCAAAAATAGTTATGCAGAAGAGCCCGTCTATACCTTGCGAGTGACCGGCGTTGGCAAGAAACTGGTGGTACTGCTCTTACTTGGGTATAAATCGGCGATATCTCCCTTGCTGCTTCCCGCGTGTCGCTACGTGCCTACCTGTTCCGAGTACGCCATGGAAGCTGTGGATCGGTACGGAGTGCTTTGTGGAACTGCTAAAGCATTTTGGCGGTTGCTGCGTTGCCATCCGTTTGCGAAGGGCGGATTGGATCCGGTAGTCACAATCAGGAGCCGAAATATCAGCAAAGCTGATGCTTGCAATCACTGAGAAAGAGACACTTGCCAGAATTTAACAATCCCCAGCAAGAGCCCGGCATGGAACGCCGGCTCGTGCTCGTGTTCGTATTGACATTTGTCGTGATCGTCTTGTTTCAGCCGATCTTGAAGAAGTACCTGCCTCAGACCGCACCGACCCCCGCGACTGAAAGTCAGAAGGAAGCTACGGCGCCTGCACCTATGCCGCCCGCGCCCCAAGTTGCCGAGGAAAATGCGAACACGGCCGAGAAAGGTATTACCAAGCAAGCCAGCGCAGAATCGCAGATCGTCGTGGAAAATGATTTGTATCGGATCACATTCACGAATCGTGGCGCACAGGTTGCATCCTGGATCCTGAAGAGATTCGATGACGACCATGGCAAGCCCTTGGACCTGGTAAATAATGCCGCTTCTCAGAAGTACGGCCTCCCGCTCTCGCTCTGGACCTACGACGAGAACCAGCGCAACAAGATCAATTCAGTTTTGTATATGAGCCCGGAATCGGGAGCCTTGACTGCGCCCGCGACGCTCACATTTGAATATGCGGCTCAGAACTTGACCGTGCGAAAAGTATTTCGTTTCGACCATTCCTATATAGTTCAGGTCGAAACCTCTGTTTTCATGAATGGCAGCCAGATTACTGCATTTCCGATGTGGCCTGCCGGGTTAGGAGACGAGAACTCGCCGGTTGCCTATGCTCCAGGCCGGATCGAATATCAATTTAACAGCTCAGTAGAACGCTTACCGGCGAAGAAGATCAGCGGTGGCGGCACGCAACAGGGGCCATTTGACTGGATCGGGGTGACAGACCAATATTTCGCGGCCGTGTTCATTCCCGACAACCCGCAGGATGCGTCCGCGGTCACGCTGCGAAATTATCTTGATATCCCGAAGGACGCAAAGAATCCGCAGGACACCACCAAGGTGGATGTTTTGGGAGTTGCGGCAGGCAGCACTCACGGCACGACGGTGGAGCGGATTTATGCCGGCCCCAAGGAATTGCAGAGTCTCGAAGCGGTTCGCGTTCCGGCCATTACGGGGAAGAGTCCAGATCTTCGGGCTCTAATTAACTTCGGCTTCTTCGAGGTGATCGCGCGCCCGCTGTTTATCTGGTTGCGATGGACATACAGGTTCATCCAGAACTGGGGTTGGGCCATCGTCATTCAGACGATTATCATCAACATCGCTTTGCTGCCACTGCGGGTATCGAGCATGAAATCTGCCTTGAAGATGCAACGCATCCAGCCGCAGATGAATGCGATCAAGGAGAAGTATAAAAAGTATGGTATGCGTGATCCACGGCGCCAGGACATGAACACGGAAATTGGCGAGCTCATGAAACGTGAGGGAGTAAGCCCGGTCGGGGGATGCTTGCCAATGTTGATCCAGATGCCATTTTTGTTTGCTTATTACAGCATGTTGGGATCGGCTCTGGATTTGCGGCACGCACATTGGTTGTGGATTCACGATCTGTCATCGCCAGACCCGTTTTTGATTCTGCCAATCGGCATCATCATCACCGGACTTTTAACCCAGCGTATGACGCCGCAAGCCGGTATGGACCCGTCCCAACAAAAGATGATGAACTTCATGATGCCGGTAATGTTCGGCATTATCAGCTATAGACTTGCCGCTGGATTGTGTTTGTACTGGGTGGTAGGAAGCCTGATTGCGATCGTACAGCAATCAGTGATGAACCGCACGGGGCTGGGCCAAGAGATGCGTGAGATGGCGCTGAAGCGGGCCAGGAAGAGGGACAAGAAGTAGAAGAAAGACAGGCACGGAGTGACTAGGTGCTAACCAATCGCTAGGGCGAGAGAAGGAAAACAAAGCTTGGCTATTTCCGACAAAGTAGCTGCCGCTAAAAAGATTGACGAGCTTTTGCGCGCGATCGTCAGTCTGGGCGGGCTACGCCTGAGATACCGCATTACCGTAGATCCGCCATTGCCCGAAGAGCGCGATTGGGAACGGCCGGAGATCCTGGTTGAGCTTTCCGGGCCTGATTCGACTTTGCTGCTCGAACGTGGCG
>JAFAGX010000297.1 GCA_019237515.1 Acidobacteriaceae bacterium | reverse complement strand
CGCCACTCAACTGTTGCTCAAAGCCATTCACACCGTGATGTCAGGCGAATATTGGGTTGGCAGGGAAAGTGTCTCCAACCTTGTGCAGTATTTGCGAAGTCTGATTCAGTCCTCGGGTGAGGAAGCCCGGCAGAAAAAGTTCGGACTTACTCCGCGCGAGCTCGAGATCGTCTCCGCCGTGGTAGCCGGATATTCCAACAAAGAGATCGCTGAGTATTTCAAGATCAGCGAAGATACGGTCAAGCACCATCTCAGCAACATTTTCGACAAGCTTGGAGTTTCCACGCGCCTGGAACTGGCTCTGTTTGCGGTGAACCAGTCTCTACCGCTGAAGCCCATCGCGTAAAAACTTTCGCGGTTTGGTCGTGCTCGTGCGGCGCGATATGGAATTCTCCTCGACGAGCGACCGATTACCTCGGTTTCTCAAGTTCCACTACCTGATTACCGATAACAGCCCGAGGAGACACTATGTTTCGACGGGCACTTTTAATGACACTGCTGTGTTTGTGTGCAGCCGTAACGGCTGCAGAGGATTTGGACAACCTCCAGATCCACGGATTTGCCACCCAAGGTTTTTTGTACAGCACCAACAACAATTATCTGACAATGAAATCCAGCGACGGTAGTCTGCAATGGACAGAGGGTGCACTTAGCTTGAATGACGCCGTCAGCGACAAACTTCGCGTAGGCCTCCAAATTCATATGTACCAGATGGGGGAAATTGGAGGTCCCCAGCTTGTGGTTGATTGGGCCTCCGGCGATTACAAGGTAAACGACAATTTGGGATTTCGGGTCGGTAAGGTCAAAACCCCGTTTGGGCTCTTTAATGACTCGCAGGATGTGGACGCGTTGTTTTTGTGGGTCCTCCTGCCGCAGTGTAATTATCCGGACGACAACCGCGACTTCGATCTGGCGGTGTTGGGAGGTGAGGCTTACGGGCGGCTGAGCTTCGGCGACCACGGGCGCGTGCAATACCGGGGATATGTCGGAGAAAGCCGCCTGGATGCGAACGGGGGTTACATGCTGCAGCTTTCGGAATCCGGTCTGACGTTTCCCAGTCCTCCCAGCGGAAAAGCAGTAGGAGGGGATTTGCGCTGGGCCACGCCCGTGGACGGCTTGTCCATCGGGGCGAGCGCAGAAAGGCAAGGGTTGGATGGGAGTGGTCCGCAGGGTACGGTCCACATTCCACCGGTGCTAGGGACTGTTTACTACGCCGAGTGGAAAAAGGGAAAGTGGTATGTCGCCGGAGAATACCTGCGAATGCCAATGACGATCATGGCGCAGGTTGGAACCGTCGCGATGGCGGAACCGATCGACCAGCGGTCTTGGTATCCCATGGTGAGCTACCAGCTGACCAGGAAACTGCAAGTGGGAACGTACTACAGCCACTACATAAACAAGGCCGCCGACACGTCGCTGCCGGAGATCCACTCCAAGGACTGGGTGATTTCAAGCCGTTACAACTTCAACGCTAACTTTTACGGCAAAGTGGAAGGCCATTTCCTGCACGGGACCGGGATCGGCTACTACGAGAGCGTTAATCCCGATGGTCTCAAGCCGAACACCGCGATGCTGGCAGCGCGCATCGGGTTCACATTTTAGGAGGAAACATGAGAAGCCGAACAGCAGCTTGCGTTTCCGTCCTGTTCGTACTCTTTGGATGCCCGCGCTTGTGGGCGCAAGACGTCACAATTGTGGCGAATAAGGGAGTTCCGGTTTTCCAGGTTAGCGAGGCACAACTCCACGACATCTTCACGGGAGCACGGTCGCGGTTTGGCGATGGTTCGCGCGCAGTGCCAGTGGTGCTGAAAGGCGGTCCCGTGCATGAGGTGTTTCTCAGAAAGCATGTTGGCGAGTCTCTGAATGAATTCCGAACCCGTTGGCAGAAGCTGGTGTTCACGGGAGAAGGAGCCATGCTGAAGGAGTTCTCGTCAGAGGCCTTGCTGCTGGAATATGTTGCTGCCACCACCGGGGCCATTGGATACGTAAGCCGGACCCCGGAGGGATCGACAGTTAAGATTTTGCAAGTGAGTCAGTGAGAAAGAGCCCCACTCCGCGCTCGGATGGCTGCGATTGATGATATACATGGGCGGCGTGAGCAGTCCCGCGGACCGCTCGAGCCAATCGTCTAACCTGAGCGACCGCGGGAGATTTTAGTGCTGGGCGTTCTGCGCTTTACTGCACGGCGAGGATGTTCGTGTGATCACCTCAACATCCGGGTATTCTGGGGCCGTTCCTCTGAACAGACTATCGTTCGAACTGCCGTTCAGATTCGCGTCCAAAAACGCAGCGACGTAGTCCCGAATCGCGGCGACCGTCTTCTCCATTCCTGCCGATCCCGCCTGTACAGCGCCCTTCGCAAGCCATATTGCATCCGATGCCGTGAGATGCTCGGTGCCCTTGAAATTGAGGGCAACCCGCGGTCCCTGCAGTTGTCCCCACAGCCGGCATGTATCTGTGTCCCAGGGATCGCGCCCTGTAAATATCATCAGAACCGGATTGCTGGTCGCGCCGAACAAAGCACCGGGAATAACGCCATCGATGCTGAGCGCGGCATGGAATCTCGGCTCCATTTCCATTCCCAAGAGCGCCGTCATTCCTCCAAGCGAATGACCCGCGACAGCCACATTTGACAAATCCAGCTTGTCAGTGAATGGGCCGCTACGGCTTGAATTCATGCGCTCCAATTGATCCATAACGAATTTCAGATCGCTCACCCGGACTGCTACAGCAAACCAGGTTGCTTTGTCGTCCAGCTGCCACGTGCTTCCGAAGTGATTGCCGACCAAAGACGTTGCCAAGCGCCCATCCGGGAACTGGACAGCCGTCGCTTCATAAGTGTGATTCACCGATGCGACGACATATCCCCTGCTGGCGAGATCTTCGAACAAGAAGGTGTAGTCGGTGAACATTCCGGTGTATCCATGCGTGAAAACGACTATGGGATGCTTGCCTGGTGCCATGGCCGCATCCTGGCAACTATTCGTCTTCACTTGCGGCGGCGGAACCTTCTCCAGTCGCGCCAGGTAGTTCCAAACGCCAGGTGAAGTATATTCCGCGAGTGTGCAGTCCTTGCCCACAGCCGCGGGATACCACAGCCGCACTAACAGCTCACGCTTCGCACCGTTTGCGAGATATGGATCAGAACGAGTTTGGTCGACAAGATCCAGCAACCTGGTGCCAACCCTGTTAGTTCCAGTAGGGCTGGGAACCGCTGTTATCTTATTTTCAGCGATGGCAGAGCGGAAGTCGGCTGTGCAGCGACCGAAGCCATTGCATGCCTTGCCCGACAACGCAATTTTCTGCGGGCTGGTGGTGTCATTGTCGGTAATCGACAAAGTCCTATTAAATAAACCCGCCTCGGTGGGTGCAAACTCCACCGAGATATCGCACGAAGCTCCGGATGCAAGGCTGGTCACGACGTTTCCTTGACAAGGCGTAGCGACCGAATATGGGATCCCGGATGTGGATTGCGCGGTAATGTTCAGTGGTGAGGCGCCGGTATTGGTTAACGTTTCCGCGAGAGTCTTGGTCGGGAGTGGCTGCCTAACCTTTATTTTCAAGCTGCCGAAATCCAAGCTCGAGGGTATAAGCTTCACGGTTCCACCGGTAATAGTGATTGTTGCGCTAGCTTGCTTGCTGGTGTCTGTGAGTGACGTCGCGGTGAGGGTTACAGCTGACTTGGCCGGGACTGCTGCCGGAGCGGCATACACGGTCGCCGTGCCGTTCGCGGTCGTAACTTGCGTAATCGTGCCACATGTGTTCGAACACGTGGTTGTGCCCTGTGTGATGGTCCAGGTAACACCCTTGTTGCTGGAATCATTGTTAACCGTCGGCGTGAATGGGGTTGCGTTCAACGCGGCAGTTGCGCCGGTTGGAATCGTAGCGGTCGCCGGCGAAACGGAGACCGTGATCGCCGGCACCACGATCTGAATCGATCCTTGCTGTGCGGGGTTGGAATCCGAACTGGCGACAAGAGTGACGTTTAGGGCGCTCGCGGGCGAGGCGGTCGGTGCCGTATAGGTAATCGCTGCTCCACTAACTGTAGCCGCAGGTGCAATGCTGCCGCAGTCGGAGACGCTGCAAGGCTGTATGGCCCAGGTCACGCCTTTTTTTGCGGGATCGTCATT
>JAFAGX010000162.1 GCA_019237515.1 Acidobacteriaceae bacterium | reverse complement strand
TAAAGGCGGAGCACTCGCTCAGCGCCAATGATGCGACTCATCGTTTGGCATTGGCCATGATTGTCGATGTACCCGTCGGCCGGGGACTCTGGATCGGACGTGGCATGAATCGGGTCCTCGACGCGGTGGTGGGCGGCTGGACGGTTTCCACCATTGTGACCGAGCAGTCAGGCCAGCCGATCGATATCGGCATGTCACAGGCAACGCTCGATGATGGCAACCAGCGGCCCAACGTCATCTGCAATCCCGGCAGCGGTGTGAGTGCCCATGCCTCGGCGCTAAGCGCGTCTTCCGCTAATCCACTGAGCGTGTTTAACTCCTTGTGTTTCGCCAACCCCGGTTACGAGCAGCCGGGCAACGCCCCACGATTTTTCTCCAATCTGCGCGTCGATGGAATTCACAATATTGATTTTTCTTTTGAAAAATCCTTCGTGCCCCACGAGGGTATGAAGCTTGAGCTTCGCGCGGAATTTTTCAACTTCTTTAATACTCCGCGCTTTGCGATGCCCGATAACCTTTGGGGCGACTCAACTTTTGGGCAAATTTCGTCGACCGCGGCGGGCAGTACTCCTCGCCACGGACAAGTCGGGATCCGCTTTGAGTTTTAGGGGCATGCCAGCGGCCGCCCGTCCAAAACCATTTCGGCGCGAATTCAACGCTCGCGCCCGCTTGACGGTCTGTCTCCTCGTTACCTGTGTCCTGCTTGGCGCCGGCCGCGGAGATCAGGATTGGACCAACTACGTCCGTATCGGTGCCTACAGCCTCAAATCCGATAACGCCGAAAAGATCGTTGCGAACGCGACTGCCAGCGATGTTTCCGGGATCGAGGTCGACAACGACATTCCGGGACGTTATGAAAGTTTTCTGAATCCGGAAGAAAAGCTCAAAGCCATCCGTGCGGTTGCCGAGAAAGCGCATGCCGCGGGGAGCCACGCATTCGTTTATATCGCGGGGTTGGAATGCATCACCGCAAATGCCGACAAAACTCCGCACAGCTTGGCCAAAGACCATCCCGATTGGCTGCAACGAAAAATTACTGGTGAGACTGCCATCTTCGGTGGCGGCACGGCCTTCTGGATTGCCAAGGGTGACGAAGACGTCTGGGTCAGCCCCTATGCTCCCGAATGGCGCAAAACCTACATGGAACGCGTGCGACAGATTGCGGCCACGAAAATCGATGGCATTTACGTTGATATTCCTTATTGGATGACCCATTTCGAAGGTTGGGAGGACAGTTGGGCCAGCTTCGACGATTACACCATCGCTGCTTTCAAGCAGCAAACCGGCCTCGATGCCAAACACGATCTGAAACTCGGCGACCTTGCGGATTCGAATTTTCGCAAGTGGGTGGACTTCCGCATTCAAACCATCACCGACTTTATGGCCGAGATCGATCGCACCGCCAAAGCAGTCAATCCTGAGATTAAGACCATCCCTGAAATTTATCCCGGCATCGAGGAAGCGGCGGTTCGCGTCGGGGCCGATGTCTACAGCCTCTACGGCGTCGTGGATGCGATTGCCCACGAGTATGAATACGGCGAAGGCGATCACATGGCCTCATCTCGCACTCCGCTCGATTGGTTCTGCTACCAGGTTGGTATGCACTCCTTTCGCGCTTTCGCGCAAGGCAAAGCCACCTGGATCCTGAACTATTCGTGGGACGGCGATAAAAGCGATCGCCGCGAATCGATGATGAATCTCGCCATGTCAGAAGTCATGGCCAATGCAAACTTCTGGGATGCGCCCGGCCACGTGATGGCCGGCTCCAACGATCTGCCCACTCGCAAGCGGATCTTCTCCTGGATCAAAGAGCACGAGAAAACTTTGTACTCGCCTCGAACCCCGATTGATCCAATTGGAGTTTATTTCTCTCCAGCAACTCGAAATTACTTCGCCAATGATTTCATCGACTCATACCGTGGAATTCTCATTTGGCTAATGCAGGAGCATCGGGAATTTCAGGTTGTCACCCCCGGCACGCTTCCCGGCTTTGAAGGCAGTAGCTTGATTCTTCCGGACGTGCGCATTTTTAGCGAAACCGAGAAAGCGGCTCTTCACTCCTATGTCGAAAGAGGGAAGACGTTGATCATTGCAGGCGAAAACGCGACGGGACTTCCTGCGGCCCCACAAACGATTCTCGTTCAAACCTCTCCCGGCAAAGACTACATGTCAGCTCTGGCGAAAGGTTTTGAGAAAACAACGCCAGAGCGAGAGCGGGAGCTATCACAGATACTGTCGCAAAAGCCCTTGATCGGCGTCGTTGCTTCGCCAATGATCGCGACTTCTATTGCGCGGGTGGGCGAAAAACCGCATGTCTTCTTTGCGAATTTCGCTGGATTGAAGGGCCATGTCAATCCGGTTCAGACCCCTCAAAACGGAACGCAAGTTACCATAGCCGGGGCAACAGCAGGCCGGGGATTTTTTCTGCCCTTCCTTGGAGAAGTCCAAACATTGACCGGAACCGCGGAAAATGGCTCAATGACCTATACACTACCCGCTATCGAAAAGGGCGCTGTATTTTGGTATGAGCCATGAGGCAAAGACTACCCTCCGCCGCAAGCGCCTGAAAATCCTTCCGGTATCCTTTTATAATCGCGATCCCCGGCTCGTTGGCCCTGAATTATTGGGTAAGGTCCTGGTACGACGCGAAGCGCGCATCATCCGCAAAGCACGCATCGTTGAAGTCGAAGCATACCTCGGCGCAGAGGATCTGGCCGCCCATGCTGCTGCCGGCCGCACTGCCCGCAATGAAGTGCTGTTTGGTCCTCCCGGCCGCGCCTACGTTTATTTTATCTACGGGAATCATTACTGTCTGAATGTTTCGTGTCTTCCCGATGGCATTGCCGGAGGAATTTTGTTTCGTGCCGCTGAGCCGATGGACGGCATTGAAGCCATGGCTCGCGCACGCGGCATGGATCTTCAAAGTCCGCGCGATCTGCGCCTGCTCACAAGCGGCCCGGGTCGATTAGCTGAAGCTTTCGCCATCACCCGCGCGCGCGACAATGCGAAAGACCTCACCAATCCGCGTTCAGACCTGTTGATTGCAAGCGATGGCTTCCGAACTCCGCGCGTCCTCACCACCGCGCGGATCGGAATCACCAAAGCCGCCGCGCTGCCGCTTCGCTATGTGATTGCCGGAAACACCTTTGTGTCTGGCCCGGCCCGGCTTCGCACTGAAGCGTTACCGGAATAGATTAGTTTTAGGAGATTGCAGTCGTCTGCGCCGGATCGAGCAGCACGTTATCGATCAGCCGCGTGGTGCCAACGTACGCGGCAGTTGCTGCGAGAGCAATACGATTCACTTGGTCAATTGGCTCGAGCGAGTCTGGATCCACGATCTCGAGATAATCCAGTTTCACTCCGGGCTCTTGCGCGACCAGCTGCTTACCCGAACGAGCCAGAGCATCTGCATTGCGCTCGCCCTTACGAAAGCGTTCTTCCACCGCCTGCAATGCCCGATACAAGACGAGCGAAGACTTGCGCTCCTGTGGATTGAGATAAGCATTTCGCGAGCTCATCGCCAGGCGGTCGGGTTCGCGGACAATCGGGCAGGCGATGATCTCAACAGGGAAATTCAGGTCCCGCATCATGCGCCGAATGACTGCGACCTGCGCCGCATCCTTCTGTCCGAAAAAAGCCATGTGTGGTTGCACAATGTTAAAAAGCTTCGCCGCGACAGTTGTGACGCCGCGAAAATGACCTGGCCGAGAACGCCCGCAGAGTTTCTCACTCATTCCTTCAACCGTGACATACGTAATCGCCTTCTCGGGATAGAGTTCTTCCACCGCCGGCGCGAAGACAAAATCCACATCTTCTTTTCTCAGCAGGTCGCAATCTCGATCAAAATTGCGCGGATACTTCGCGAGGTCTTCGTGCGGTCCAAATTGCAACGGGTTCACAAATATGGAGACGACCACAGCTTCACACTGCGCTTTCGCGGCCCGAACCAGCGAAAGATGTCCTTCATGCAGCGCGCCCATCGTGGGCACCAGTCCGACCCGCAAGCCCCCGAGACGCGCCACTCGTGCCGCGGCCCGCATTCCATCAACTGTGGTTCGAACTTTCATGATCTCAGGAGGTAGGCACCCAACTGATCAGCACTTTGGCTCCTCCAAGCGTGCCCGCCAGAATCGCGCGATTTTTTCTCAACGAAATATGATCTGCATCAGAATTTCCGCCGACAATTTCCTGCACCGCGACCACTCTGCCATAAGGCCATGCCGAGTCTGGCAGAGCCGCAAGCGCGCTGAGTACCTGGTCCGGCTTCAATGGACGTTCTTCATTATTGTTGACGTCCAGGAGCCAGAATCCGTCCGGCTTCAGAAGCAGATATGGGTTATGCCAACCTTTCATGTCTCGCAAGCGACTATATTTCTGAGGATCAGCAGCTGGAATCTGAGACAGACGAGCTTCCGCCGTTTCAGGAGATGGTCCCGAAGCTGTTTGGGGTGGCTTGGTGCAGGCGAAGGACGTAACAAGATTCGCCGCCACAAGTGCTATCAGTCCCGCTTTCATTCCCGAAGATTATCGGCGCAAGCCCTGCTTGCGCTCCAGCACATCTTCCAACGCGTGCTGCGTGTCTTTCGAGAGATGATACGACTCACCATCCGATGGATATTGCCGAGACAGTACATCCGTTCGGAATCCCTGCACCGCATCACTGATCAGCGCCGCCACGTCACCATATCGCCGCACAAATTTTGCGGGTGGTCCGAAGGTCAGGTTCAAAATGTCGTGGATCACTAAAACCTGACCGTCGCATTCCGGCCCCGCGCCAATGCCAATCGTTGGCGTTGAAACTTCAGCTGTGATCATTGCGGCCACCTCACGTGGAATGCCTTCCAAGTAGAGGCATGCGACCCCCGCTCGGTCGAGGGCTACCGCATCCCGCATGAGCTGCTCGATCGCCTGCAGAGATTTGCCTTGCACCTTGTAGCCGCCCATTACGTTCACCGACTGCGGAGTTAAACCAATATGGCCAGCCACCGGAATTTCGGCATCAATGACGCGTCTGATGAGGTCAGCGCGCTTCTCGCCGCCCTCCATCTTTACTGCCTCGGCGCCACCCTCTTTAACGAACCGCGCCGCATTGCGAAGGGCTTCCTCCGCGGTCACGTGAAAGGATCCGTACGGCATATCCGCAATCAGAAAAGCATGCTTCACACCGCGCCGCACGGCACGCGTGTGATGCAGCATCTCGTCGACCGTTACGGTCAACGTGTTTTCGTAGCCGAGCATAGTCTGGGCGAGCGAATCCCCGACCAGGATCACATCGATCGCTGCCTCATCCACCAGCCGGGCGGTGGCATAGTCATAGGCCGTCAGACAAGTGATCGGCTCTTGGTGAACTTTCTTTTCTCGAAGGGAAGCAACAGTGATCTTCTGGCGAGGTTCGCCAATTGGTGTGAGACTCACGATTTCCTCCAGTGCCCCTCCGCTCTCGGCGGATAGAGCCTGTCTGCATCATTAGATGACGCTCAGCGAATTTTAGCCGAAAATTCCGGCATTTCCCAGAGAGGCGACTACTTCCATCTCTCCTTGGTAAGATATCTATATATTTGTCTTACATTGTAGTAAGATGTAAGGATGCGGACGTATAAAACTGTCGTTAGCTCTAAAGGGCAAGTGGTGATTCCTGCCGAGTTGCGCGCAAAACTCGATCTCACGACAGGCACTCCTGCCAATTGGAGCGAGGAAGGTGGCCGGCTAGTGCTCACGCCTGTAACCGAGCGGCAGCTAGATGAAATCAGGGGTTTTCTGAAGCCCAAACCTGGCGAACCAACAATGTTCGACGAGTTATTTGCAGAACGCCAACGAGAGCGAAGCCGAGAAAAATAACGGACGACTGGCATGCCGCGATATGTGCTTGATGCGAACGCCCTCATCGGTTTCTTTGAGGATCGACAAGGTGCGGCTGAAAAAGTGCGGCGTTTGTTGGGTGAAGGTTTAAGAAACGATTCGCCTCTGCTGATGTCCGCTGTGAATTGGGGGGAAGTCTTCTACATTGCATGGCGGCGTCATGGAGAAAAATTGGCCCGCGAAGCCGAGTCCAGATTGCTCCAAATGCCGATCTCAGTTATTGCAGCGGATCGAGAACGCGCCACGCGGGCCGGCGCCATTAAAGAGAGGTACAGCCTGGGTTACGCTGATTCCTTTGCCGCTGAACTAGCTACCGAGCAGGACGCATGGCTGGTCACCGCCGATCCCGAATTCGAAAAAATGGGTAAAGCGCTTGCTCTCTACCCGCTGTCCAGATACGAATCATGAAAGTTCCGTGCTTACTTGCTTGTTTTCGACGGTTCCCACAACTCAATCCGATTGCCGTCCGGATCGATGATCCACGCAAATCGCCCATACTCGTAGTCTTCGCGATGCGGATCGATTTGAACCCCCTCGCTTGCCAGCGCCACCAGCAGGGCGTCCAGATTATCAACCCGATAATTCACCATGTGACCGGCGGTGCTGGCACCAAAATACCGTGTGTTCTTGGGAAAAATAGACCACGTAGTCGACCCCTCTACCGCCGCATCGCACGTTCGCGCCAGCGAAATTCAGCGCCTTGTCCATGAGGCTCGCAGCAGATTCCCAAATGCTCCTCGTACCATTCATACAACTTTTCAGGGTTCTCGGATTTGAAGAAAATCCGCCAATACCCGTGACGCGTTTCATCTCACCCGCTCCTACGGTTTTCTCCCTACGCGCATTTTGCCAGCACTGTGAATTTCTTGCCCTGGCTCGGTTCGTGCCAGGCAGTGTTGTTGCCAAAAAGCTTAACAAATGCCGCAATTTCCTGTATCCGGCAACATGGCAACCAATTTGCGCAACAAACTTTCCGTTAGAAAGGTCAGTCGCAGGTCCCGTGGTGGAGGATTTATGAAGCGCAGCAGTTTCGCCTTGCTCTCGTTCTGTTTAACGGTTGGCTTAGTGGTCGCGCTCGGAATGGCAATCTTGTTCGCCAGTGTGACCCTGGCTTTTGCTGTTGCTCGTACCCTCTCGCCCGTCATCGATAAGAGTTCGAAAGCTGATGCCGCGATGGTGGCTGCTGAAACCGAGCAAGCCGTTCCCGCAAACGTACAGACCTTTGGTGGCCTGATTACCGACGACCATTGCGGTGCACGGCACGACATGGGTTCCAACAAGAGTCCCGCAGAATGCGCGAACGCCTGCGTTCACAATGGAGCCAAGTACGCCTTAGTGGCTGGGGAGACCGTCTATTCCTTGCAAGGAGACGCGCAGGAACTCGCGCGGGCCTCTGGTCTTCGTGTAACTCTGAACGGCGTTCTGACGGGAGACACAATCCAAGTCACTTCGATCGCGGCGAATCCGTAAATCCAATGCGAAGCCTACTCTGTCGGCCGGTCAGCCAGAATCGGCTTTTTCGGCTCACCGCTCGGCACAGCTGAGACTGTCGTCACCATCACCGCAGGTCGCGAGTCGGGGCGTGATCCACCGCGTTCGTCCCATTTGCCGAAAATCATCTTCCCGGCAGTCGTCTGTAACACCGATGTCACCGAGATGTCGACTGTCTTCCCGATCATTTTGCGCGCATTGTCGACCACCACCATAGTTCCGTCATCGAGATAGGCGACTCCCTGGTTGTATTCCTTGCCTTCCTTCAGGATGAACACCTTCATCACTTCACCCGGCAGTACAATCGGCTTCAGGGAATTTGCGAGTTCGTTGATGTTCAGAACTTCCACGCCCTGCAACTGCGCAACCTTATTCAAATTAAAGTCGTTGGTAATGATCTTACCTTCGTAAACCTTTGCCAGCTCGATCAACTTCAAGTCAACTTCGCGGACCGCCGGAAAATCATCTTCCACAATCTGGATCTGCACAGACGCTACCTTCTGCAGACGTTGCAAAATGTCCAATCCGCGCCGTCCGCGATTGCGCTTCAGCGAGTCAGCCGAGTCGGCCACCAGTTGCAGCTCGCGTAATACAAATTGCGGTATCACCAGAATTCCATCTAAAAACCCTGTCTCAGCGATATCCGCAATCCGCCCGTCGATAATTACGCTGGTATCCAGAATTTTGTAGCTCCTTTTGGACTGCTTCTCTCCACCGAAGATCCCGCCCAGCGCCGCCAGATTCAGCAGATCGCCTTTATTTGCGCCAACGATCAGGCCGACGTAGGCCATCAGCAGCATCACCATGATTTGCAGAAAACTCTGGGTTGGACCGGCAGAGATGCTGTTGCGAATGACCAGCGCAAACAGGTATGCGCCAAAAATGCCGAGGATGCTGCCAATTGCGGCGCCAATTAATCGTTTGAGGCTGACCAGCCGTAGCCGCCACTCGAAAACCACTACCGCCAGGCCTAACAACACTCCCGCACCCGCTGCATACAATTTTGGCGCGATTCCGAACGGCTGGATTATGTAACAGGTAAGTGCAACGAAAACTACAAATAAGAGCCGAACCAAAATTAAATCCATACGGGCCCTCCCCGGAATTGCCACACTGCCAATTCCGCATCGACCGCTGAACGACACCCAACGTCAGCTCGCCGATGATCTAAATGCGGAGCTTATGAATAAACCTGCGTTATGAGACTGTGCTCCGCCGCCCACCCCGCGGTGCAGGGCGGGAACGTCCAATATTCGACTGAAGTATATACCCGTTGCGAACTCCGCCGCATTACGCAAGTCACGGAACATTGTGATCTGGTTTGCCTGGCTCGACGCTGTAGGCGCGGCAAGCCGCAGCTATATCGGCGTGGGTTCGGGCTAAGGTGAGGGGGGAGGAAGAATATCAAGCCCCCGACGGGCTGACCTTCTTATTCCGCCGAGCGCAGCAAGGAGGAATCTGCTGTCAGTGGATCGTTTTCGTCTTACGCGACATGTAATCCATGAGTAGGTACTGGCCGAGCGTATACGGAGTCGTGAAATACGCCTTACCGCGGCACATTTCCGTAACCTTTTGAACGAACTGCACCAGGCCGTAATCGGACGCGAGCATAAATGTGTTGATCATTATGCCCGCCCGTTTGCACTTGGAAACCTCTTCCAAGGTCTGGCTCACGACCAGCGGATCCAGCCCGAAGGCATTCTTGTAAATTCTTCCGTCTTCCAAAGTCAGAGCCGAAGGCTTGCCATCCGTGATCATCACGATCTGCTTCATGTCTTTGCGCTGTCTCTGCAGTATTCGCTGTGCCAGCCGCAGCCCTTCCCGCGTGTTTGTGTAATACGGGCCGACCTTCACCCGTGCCAGTTGGGAGAGCGGAACTTCCTCCGCCGAATCATGAAACAGAATCAAAGAAAGCGAATCCCCCGGATACTGCGTGCGAATGAGGTGCGACAGTGCCATCGCTACCTTCTTCGCTGGCGTGAAGCGGTCCTCGCCGTACAGGATCATCGAGTGTGAGCAATCGAGCATCAGCACCGTCGCGCAGGAAGACTGATATTCGCATTGGTGCACTTGCAAATCCGAGTACTCGATGTTTAACGGCAAGCTCAGACCCTCCCGCTGAATGGCACTTGAGAGAGTGGCCGTGATATCGAGATTCAGGACGTCGCCAAATTCGTAGCGCCGCGAGGCTCCGCTCGCCTCAATTCCGGTGGCCATGTCCCGGGTATCGTGCCGGCCGAAGCTGGACTTGCCGAGAGAACCCATCAGATCGCGAAGAGTCTTGAAACCGAGAAAATCGAGGCTCTTATCCGTGATCTCAAATTTCACCTGGTGCTGAGCATCGCCAACCTGGCCGCCAACGCTCGACTGTTTCGACGGGTCATGGGGTTGGTCGATACTGATGTAATCTTCCTGCTGCATGCGCTCGACCAGTTGTTCGATCATTTCGTCCAGCGTGCCGTCCATCTGCATCTTCTGCAGCCGTTCGCGCATTTCCTCATCCAGCAAGTCGCTGTCCAGCAATGCCTGTTCGATGGCGCGACGCAAGTCGTCGAGTGTCTGCTCGCGCCCGAAATCGTCATAAAGATAGTTCTGGAATCCGCTCTGCAGCAGGAAGTCTCCCAGCGCGCTGAGCAAGTCCTCCATGCTCATTTCGCTCGCCGGATCCGGCACGTATTTGCTGTAGCGGATGCGTTTCATCGAAACCGTCGTTAGTCGTTCGTCCTTGGTCGTCAGCAACCCCAATTGTTATTGGCCAACGACCGACGGCCAACGACGAAGGGTGTTGTTAGTTGTACGGTCTTCTTCCCCGGAACGGCATCTCATCCCGGTCAAAGTTCTTTTCGGCAACTTTAGGCGCCTTCTCGCCGGCCGTGAATACCCGCTCTTCATTTCGCCCGATGCGCTTGTGCGCGTGCAGTCCCTCCAGCACAAATTCGGCGGCAGAAACCTGTGTCTCGATTGTGTCCTTGGGACCGACGTTCAGTTTGACCAACTTCTCCATCAGTCCCTGAATGCCCCGCAACGAGGTCAGCGATTCACATGCGCTTGCGGTGTCGGCCAGTTGGATTTCTCCGCCCAGATCAAACCACTGCACGATCTGATTCATATCGGTACCTTTAAAGAAGCCGTCATAGGTTTTCGCAACCGCCGTACGGATCAGTTCGCGGCCAACGTGGTCCGCGCCCTTCATCTCGCCTTCGTACTCCAGTTCGAGTTTGCCCGTAATAGCAGGCATAGCGGCATAAACATCCCCAATTCGTGGCACCACCAACTTCTCGTCGTGCCGAATGGCTCGACGCTCGGCATTCGAGATCACGTTTTCCGTGCACGAAATTGGCAGCCGCTGGCTCACTCCGGAACGCTTATCGATCTTCTTGTCCTCGCGCGCACTGAACGCGATTCGCTCAATCACCTCCTGCACATATTTCGGCACATGCAATTTGTGTCCGTTACGTTGCGCCCAGGCTTCCTGCGTGGTAATGGCAATCCCTTCTTCGACGCTCGCGGGATAGTGCGTGCGAATCTCCGAACCAATGCGGTCTTTCAGCGGGGTAATGATTTTTCCTCGCGCCGTGTAATCTTCAGGGTTTGCGCTGAACACGAGAGCCACATCCAGCGGCAGGCGAATCGGGTATCCCTTAATCTGCACATCACCTTCCTGCATGATATTGAACAGTCCAACCTGAATTTTCCCTGCCAGATCAGGTAATTCGTTGATAGCGAAGATCCCGCGATTGGCCCGGGGAAGCAGTCCATAATGCACCGTCATCTCGCTGCTCAACTCATGCCCTCCACGTGCCGCCTTGATCGGATCAATATCACCGATCAGGTCAGCGATGGTGACGTCCGGCGTGGCAAGCTTCTCCACGTATCGCTCCTCCGGAGTGAGGTAAGCAATACCAGTGGCCTCACCGCACTTGTTCAACCGCTCCCGGCAAGGGAGGCAAATCGGAGCGTAGGGATTGTCGTGGATCTCGCAGCCCGCAATGTATGGCATGTGGGAATCGAGTAGCGAAGTCAGCGCCCGCAAAATGCGGCTCTTTGCTTGTCCGCGAAGCCCGAGCAAAATAAAGTTGTGCCGCGAAAGAACTGCATTCACAATTTGCGGCACGACCGTGTCGTCGTAGCCTACGATTCCCGGGAAGATCGGCCCACCATTGCGCAACTTCGCAACCAGGTTGTCGCGCAACTCGTCCTTCACGCGCCGAGTTTGCAGAATGTCTTCAGAGAAGGGACTATGGCGCAATTCGCCGAGCGTGCGCGGAAGACTCATAATCAGAAAACCCCCAGGAAGAGCTGCTTCGTTGCCTCGATTATACGCCCGCCTTGCTAGCTCGCATGGCCGTTGCCTCCGGCCTTGCGGCGCACATGAACGGCTCGGCGCATAGAAGGTAAGATGGTCTCAAAGAACGAAATGATGGCCCGCAGGCGCTCAGGTTCGGATTTCATTCCGAGCAATGCCTGCTTGAAATCGAGGTCGAGCGGCAACGAACCCGCTAAATAGAAAGAGAGTTGCGATTTATCAACATCCGACTCAGGCACCGGCGCCGCGCCTGCCAAACTCATAATGTCACTATGCAGTCTCAATGCCGTCTGGATTTCATCGGTCGACGGGGCACCGGGTTCGTCGCGCAAGTAAACGACCTCACCCCGAAGAAAACTTCTGTCCTGGTTGACTTGCATCACCTCGAATCGGTCGCGGCCCTGGGTAACTATATCCATCCGCCCATCGTCATATTTTTTGGTGACAGTGACGATTTCCGCCGTGCAACCAATCTCAGCCATCCCGTCGTCCTTCGCGCGTATGATCCCGAAAACTTCGTTTTTTTCGAGGCACTCCGAGATCATCTCCTTGTACCGAGGTTCGAATACATGCAGCGGTAACGGAGTTCCAGGAAGCAGCACTAGATCTAATGGGAAGAGGGGCAGCAGCGCGCTCACAAATCGTCTCCCGCGCTGTTCACGGTGGGGAACATCTTTGAATTGTACCCCTAGCCGCCACGGTCTTTGCGGGGCGCAGTTCGTCGTCTTACCGTCTTGTCATCTCGAGCGAGCTTTTCTGATTTTTGAAGACCGCTTTTAGCGATTGTTTCGGTGTCCTATGCGGTGGATTCTTCTTGATCTGTGGTCCTCAGTGCCCTCTGTGGTTTGCTCCTTCGATTGTCTGTGTCAGACGAGACCATTCCCCTGCCCGCTCTTGACTCGCCGCCCTGAGAAGAATAAAAGCACGGCATGGATTCTACAAATCTTTCGGGAAAGGTTGTGGTTGTCACCGGCGCGTCGATGGGAATCGGCGAAGCGATCGCAAAAATCTTCGCCGATCATGGCGCCAGCGTCGTGCTACTCTCGCGCGAGGCGGCGCGTGCGGACTCTGCGCGGCAACGGATCGGTCACGCCGAATCTAGCCTCGCCCTGGCCTGCGATGTTCGCAATCGCGAGGAGATTGACCGCGTCATCGGTCTCACCCTGCACCACTTTCGTCGCATCGATATCTGGGTCAACAATGCTGGCCGCGGGCATTTGGGTTCCATCGCGAATGTGGATATGGCCATGGTGCGCGACACCTTCGAAACCAATCTTTTCGGCGCCATTGGGGCGATTCAGGCCGTCATTCCCGTGATGAAGCAGCAGCGGAGCGGAACCATAATCAACATTTCCAGCGTCGCAGGGCACATTCCGTTGCCCTTCCATTCCGTTTACAGCGGAACCAAGTTCGCATTGAACGCCATCGGCAAAGGAGCGCGTGTTGAATTGCAAAGCCATGGGATCAATGTGCTGACGGTCTGTCCCGGTTACGTGCGTACTGATTTTGGCATTAATGCCGTCCGCGCTGGGGAACAAAGACAGCTGCGCCCGGACGCTGTGCGCGGCATCTCGTCGGAGCGCGTTGCTCGCGCAGTCCTGAATGGCTACCTGCAAGGCAAACGGGAGGTTGTCGTGCCTTGGTTTATGCATCCCATGATCAAGCTCTATCAGCTTTTTCCGGGGTTGGTCGAACGCGGCATGATCCGAATGCTGCAAAAGCGGGAAGGGCAAAAGTAAGGTTCATCCCGCCAGTGCCACAGGATCGGCACAAGCTCGAAGCGCTTCCTCTCGAGACGGGAATCCAGTCGCGATAATGCAGGCGGTCGCGATCACCAGGCGCAGGGCGCGTTCGTTTAAATAAGCGACTGCAAAACGCTCCCGCCCTCCCTCGCTACGGATCGCTTCAATGACCGCGTAACGAGGCACCGTGGAAACCGTGTGCCGGGCCATGGTTAGAATCTCCGCGTTAGCCGCTGTAGCTCCCGCGTGTGCCTGTTTGCTTCCCATGCCGGGAA
>JAFAGX010000202.1 GCA_019237515.1 Acidobacteriaceae bacterium | reverse complement strand
ACCCTCGCGCTATATCACGATCGCGGCGTCGAAACCTGTGTAGTCTGCCTCACGCCGGGCCAGGCTGCTACTCACCGCGGCAGCGCAAAGGACGATCAGGAATTGGCTGCCATGCGCCGCAAAGAGTTCACTGCCTCCTGCGAGATTCTGAAAGTTTCGCAGGGTACGGTGCTGGACTATCCCGACGGCAAACTCTATCGTCAGGATCTCTATCGCGTCGTTTGCGACTTGACCTTCTATGTGCGCAAGTTTCGTCCGCACGTTATGCTCGCTTTCGGGTCTGAGGGCGGAGTTACCGGCCACGATGACCATTCGATGGCTTCGGTTTTCGCTACCTTGGCCTTCCACTGGGCTGGGCGCAACAATCGCTATCCTGATCAACTGAAGCAGCTTTCTCCTTGGCGCACGCAAAAGCTCTATTTCGCCACCGCCAACTTCGCCCTACCCGATCGCCAGCCGATTACACTTTCCCCAGCCACGGCCGTGATCGACATCGGCGACCACCGCGACACCAAAATCTCTGCTTTCAAGGCCCACAAAACCCAAGCGCCTCTCTGGCCCTTGTTCGAATCCCACGTTCGCG
The DNA here is from genome assembly GCA_019237515.1 of Acidobacteriaceae bacterium. Next base: position 7,982 of record JAFAGX010000202.1, on the reverse strand, counting down.
GTCGAGGACGCACCGAAATGTTCCATCTTGCCGCTTGGGTCAAAGCCGAACTTGTGCCCAAAGAAACCGACCTCTTCGCCCACGTCTCCGATGATTGAAATATTCCTATGAGACCTGCGTTGCTTGGTGCGCATCCTATTTTGCGCTAGACTCTCGCCATGATTTTTGGCCTTCACGTTCTCCTTTACAGCAAAGATGCCGCACCAGATCGCAAATTCTTCCGCGATGTTTTGGGGTTCAAGGCGGTCGATGTGGGCGGTGGCTGGCTGATCTTCCGTACGCCACCATCCGAAATGGCCGTGCACCCTCTGGATGCTCAATCCAGTCAGTCCCACGCCGGTCATGCAATGAGTGGAGCGGTGATCTACCTGATGTGCGATGACCTGCAGAAAACTGTCAAGGCCCTTGCGAAAAAGAAAGTGAAGTGCACGGAAATCGAGAAAGAAGATTGGGGAATCCGGACGATTATTCCGCTGCCCAGCGGCGGCGAGATCGGGCTATATCAGCCTACTCACAAGCTCGCGCTGAAACGATAGACGCACGCCGATTTCTGCCGGCCTGTTAGCTTGTGCTTTTCTTGACACCCTTCTTCCATGGCCTTTATTCTTAACTTTAGCTCCCGAGAGGACTTGCGCCTGTGAGCGTCTCCTGCGCCGGTGGCAGTATCTGATGGGGCCCCGGAGATCTCTATGTTCATTGAAATCCATGAGTTGGAACAGCATCCGGTTGATTTCGACGAGAATTTTCCGCCCGGTGCAATCGAACTCGGAACTGACCTGCGGCAAAGCAGCCCGCTTCATACCACGGGGCGCGCCCAGCTAGTTGAAGAGCATCGCGGTAAGCACTCGCTGATCGAAGACATACGGCTGAATGGTGAGCTGTCCACCAGTGTCGAGATCGCCTGCGCACGATGCCTTGAGCCAGTTGTCCAGGGCGTAAAGCGGACGTTCGATCTCCTTTATCGCCCATTGGGTGCGGATGCTGGACGCGAAGAGAACACGGTGAGCGGCACAGAGTCCGAGATCAGCTACTATGAAGGGGAAGGACTACTGCTCGAAGATGTGCTACGCGAGCAGGTATTGCTGGCGGTGCCACTGAAAGCAATTTGCCGGCAAGATTGCAAGGGTCTTTGTCCGCAATGCGGCGCGAACTTGAACGTTGCCCAATGTTCCTGCGCAGAACCGGTGGAAGATCCGCGCTGGGCGGCGCTGAAGGATCTCCGGAGCAAGCTGTAAGTAGGTCTGGTTTAAAAAAGGCGCGGCTGAAAGCTGCAGCCTGTCAAAACACGCTGGCGATTCTTTGATCGCGGCATTATAAGGAAATCTCACATGCCCAATCCAAAACGGCGACACTCGAAAGCGCGCACCAGTAACCGGCGCGCCCATGATGCGCTGAAGCACCAGTCACTATCTGAATGCCCCAACTGTCACGAACGCAAAATGCCGCATCGGGCCTGCCCCAAGTGCGGTTACTATAAGGGCCGGGAAGTTCTGGAAACCGAAGAAGCCAGCTAACTTCGATTGATACCATGCCGAGCGTCATAGCTCTGGACGCAATGGGTTCAGATCGTAGGCCTAAGCCTGAGATCGAGGGTGCGATCCAGGCAGCACGGCACTATGACGTTCGCGTTCTGCTCGTCGGGCCGGAGCCCACGCTTACGGCGGAACTCAGCCGCTATTCCGCTGCTTCAACCTTGCCGATCGAAATCGTCCATGCCAGTGAAGTTATCAGCATGGATGACAAAGCCGTGCAGGCAGTTCGCAGCAAACGCGATTCTTCCATGCGAGTTGGCCTGCGTTTAGTGCGAGAGCGGCAGGCGGTCGGATTTGTCACCGCTGGCAATACCGGTGCGGCCATGGCTAGCGCAAAGATGGTGCTGGGAGCCATCCCCGGTGTTGATCGACCTGCGCTGGCAGCGGTTTTTCCAACTGCTACGGGTAGTGTCGCCGCGCTGCTCGATGTTGGAGCCAATGTCGATTGCAAGCCGCAGAACCTTGAACAATTTGCTGTCATGGGCGATATCTACTTCCGCACGATGTTTGGGACGCGCAGCCCACGTGTCGGCCTGCTTTCCATCGGCGAAGAAGAAACCAAGGGTAACGAGCTTACCAGGGAGGCCTTCCAGCGCTTGAAGCAGCTCCCTTTGAATTTTGTGGGCAACGTCGAAGGGCGTGATCTCTACAACGGCCGGGTGGACGTAATAGTCGCCGATGGTTTCGTGGGAAACGTCGCCCTGAAAATCTCGGAGGGGTTAGCGAATCTGGTGCGCTACACATTAAAGGAATCGTTGAAAGCCACCATCACGCGCCAGGTAGGATACCTTCTCTCTCGCAGTGCGTTTGCGGATTTCAAAAAGCGTCTGGACCACACCGAATACGGCGGTGCGCCGCTCTTGGGCGTAAAAGGCGTCTGTTTCATCACCCACGGTTCATCAAATGCGAACGCTATTAAGAATGCCATCCGCGTCGCGGCGGAATTCGCGCAGAGCGGGATCAACGAAAAAATCGAAAAAGAGCTGGCGTCGATCCAGTCCGCGGCGCTGGTAACGACTTAGGCCCTCGGACCAGCGCACTTTGGACCACAATCCGATATGATCTTTGCTCCAACATCGGCCAAAACCGCATGAAGCACCCAATCAATGGCGCGATCGCATTTCTCTTCCCCGGCCAGGGATCCCAGATAATGGGCATGGGGAAGGAGTTAGCGGAGAAGCACGCCATCTCGCGGCAAACGTTCGACGAAGCCGACGAGGCGCTTGGCTACAAACTCTCTGAAATCTGTTTCCAAGGTCCTGAAGAAAAACTGCGCTTAACGGAGATCACGCAACCAGCGATCCTTACCACTTCGACCGCGGCCTGGCGCGTTCTGGACGAACGTGGCATTAAGCCGTCCTTCGTAGCCGGGCACAGCTTGGGCGAGTACTCCGCCCACGTCGCCGCGGGAACTCTGACCTTCGCCGATGCAGTTCGCACCGTCAGCAAACGAGGCCGGTATATGCAGGAAGCAGTTCCCGTCGGCGTGGGCGCGATGTCGGCCATTCTGGGCATGGAACTCGACCGGGTTGTCGCGATCTGTCGAGATGCCGGCAACGGCGAAGTATGTGAGCCAGCCAACATCAACTCCCCCGAGCAGATCGTCATATCCGGACACACGGGAGCGGTTGAACGAGCAACCAAACTAGCGGACGAGCGCGGTGCTAAGCGAGCCAAAATCCTTCCCGTGAGTGCTCCCTTTCATTGTTCGCTTATGAAGCCAGCCCAGGACCGCCTCGCCCAGGATCTAGGCAATCTGGTTTTTCAGAACCCAAACATTCCCATTGCGACCAACGTAGATGCCGCGCTGGTAGACAATGCCGAGAAGTCTCGTGACGCACTTATCCGGCAGGTGACGGGCTCCGTGAAGTGGGAGCAATCGATGCGCTTGCTTGTCGCACAGGGCATCCAGACATTCGTTGAACTCGGCCCCGGAAAAGTTCTATGTGGCCTTATGCGGCAAATCGACCGCTCGAAGACTTGCGTCAATGTGGCGGATGATTCTTCCCTGCAGAAGACTTTAGAGCAGATCGCGGTTGAAGCCTGACCCGCTTACTCGAATACCCAACCCCACCAGTTTCCGCAATCGATTTCGTGGGGAGAGAACGATAAAGACTTGTCTCCTTTATCCACCCACACGTACGCGTGGTCGGCACGATGATTTACATTCACTTGCACAATCACGCCGTTGCCTCCGCTCGGACTGAGCGAGCAATCCACCTGATATGACTTGATGAGACCCCATTCGCCACCCGGGCCCCAATCGCGATAAAAATCGTTGAATTGGTAGTTGGGATACTTTGCCGGGTGCTGCTTCCAGTCGGGGTCATGAAACCACACTCCGTAGGCGGCCTCGTAGTCCTGCTTCTGCACGGCCGCAAAAAACTTTCGGACCTCGACCCGTTGAGCGTGATCACGGAAGTGATACGCTAGCCACCCCCCGAAAAGCGTAACAATGACAATTGCAATGATCAGCTTCTGGCGACGGTGTTCACGTGCCGTATCGTACTGTTGAGCATCCAGGAGCGTCATACTCGTAAGCATAACGGAACAAGCGGCGACAAAGAAACGCACCCCAGGCTTGCCTGCAGTGGCAGCCAGTCGTATAATTAAATCGTACTAAAACAGTGCTATTTGTGTACTGCTTCGAAGGGCGTTAGTCCACAGCAACTTACAAATGATTCGTCTTGGCAAATTAACGGATTATGGGCTGGTTCTGATGAGCCAGATGGCTCGGCGCCCTCAAACGGAACTTCATACCGCGCGCGATCTTGCTGGCAAATCTCAGCTGCCGTTACCAACAGTCAGCAAACTCCTGAAGCTGTTGCTTCAGGGCGGATTGCTGCAGTCGCATCGAGGCACAAAAGGCGGCTACAGCCTCACTCGCGAGCCTCGGCTGATTTCGGTAGCCGACGTCATTACCGCGCTCGAAGGTCCGTTGGCCTTGACGGAGTGCAACATGGAGGTGGCGGGACTTTGCGACCTCGAGCCGTCCTGCCCTATCAAAGATAACCAGCGGCTGATTAACCAGGTGGTACGAGGGGCGCTGCAGAAAGTCATGCTTTGGGATCTAGTCCGGCCGATGCAGTTTGCGGCCGTGCGGGATAATCGCGGCAACCTCGTGCAGATCGAGAGTGCAAGCTCCGGGAGAGTGCAATGAGTACGAACGTCAATACTATCCGCGATTTGGCGGAGCAGGAATACAAGTGGGGCTTCGTCACCGAAATTGAAGCCGAGCGGATCCCCAAGGGGCTGAATGAGGACATCATCCGCACGATTTCGGCGAAGAAGGGCGAGCCGCAGTTCATGCTGGATTGGCGCATGAAGGCCTATCGGCACTGGGAGTCCTTAGAGAAGGCACAGGCCGAACCGACGTGGGCAAATGTGAAGTACTCCCCGATCGATTACCAGGACATCGTTTATTACTCAGCCCCGAAGCAGAAGCCCGGCCTTAACAGCCTGGACGAGCTTGATCCCGAGATTTTGCGCACGTACGAGAAGCTGGGCATTCCCCTGGAAGAACAGAAGCGGTTGGCCGGCGTAGCGGTGGACGCGGTTTTTGATAGCGTCTCCGTCGCCACCACCTTTAAAGAGAAGCTGGCGGAAAAGGGAGTAATCTTCTGCTCGTTTTCAGATGCGGTTAAGAACCATCCGGAACTGGTGCAGAAGTACCTGGGATCGGTTGTTCCATACACCGATAACTTTTTTGCGGCGCTGAACGCAGCGGTATTCTCCGACGGATCATTCGTTTATGTGCCGAAGGGCGTGCGTTGCCCGATGGAACTATCGACGTATTTCCGTATCAATGCGGCCGAGACGGGCCAGTTCGAGCGGACGCTCATCGTTGCCGATGAAGGCTCTTACGTGAGCTATCTGGAGGGCTGCACCGCACCCATCCGCGATGAAAATCAGCTGCACGCGGCAGTGGTTGAGCTAGTAGCGCTCGATAACGCGCAGATCAAATATTCCACCGTCCAGAACTGGTATCCCGGCGACAAGCAGGGACGCGGCGGAATCTATAACTTTGTGACCAAGCGCGGCAAGTGCGCGGGAACGAATTCTAAGATCTCGTGGACCCAGGTCGAAACGGGGTCCGCGATCACCTGGAAGTATCCGAGCTGCATTCTGCAAGGAGAGAACTCGATTGGCGAGTTCTACTCCGTAGCTCTGACCAACAACTATCAGCAGGCCGATACCGGCACGAAGATGATCCACATTGGCAAGAACACCAGCAGCACGATTGTGTCAAAGGGCATCTCGGCTGGGCATGGCCAGAACACATATCGGGGCCAGGTAAAAATTCAGAAGGGGGCGACCGGTGCGCGCAACTACACGCAATGTGACTCGCTCCTGATCGGCGACAAGTGCGGCGCGCACACGTTCCCGTACATCGAAGTGAAGAACTCGACTGCACGGATGGAGCACGAGGCATCCACGTCCAAAATTGGCGAGGACCAGCTCTTTTACCTGCAGCAGCGCGGCTTGAAAACCGAAGATGCTGTTTCCATGATCGTGAATGGCTTTTGCAAGCAAGTGTTCCGCGAACTGCCGATGGAATTTGCCGTAGAGGCACAAAAGTTATTGAGCGTGAGCCTGGAAGGCAGCGTCGGATAGACAGGCTTTGAAAGGGCTTGGCGTCAGTCGAGCCGCAAGCACGCTTCAGATCGACCAACGCGCAGATCGGGCGCGACTATATCGAACGAAACGGACGAACACGGATGGCTTTACTACAAATCAAAGATCTGCACGTTACAGTCGGTGGACACGAAATTCTTAAAGGCATCGACCTCACCATCAACGCCGGCGAGGTTCACTCGATCATGGGTCCGAACGGATCGGGCAAGAGCACATTGGCGCAGGTGCTGGCGCGACGTCAAACATATGAGGTCACGCGAGGCGAGGTGCTGTTTAACGGAAAAGATCTGCTCGCCATGAAGCCGGAAGAAGCCGCTTGCGAAGGCGTTTTCCTGGCTTTTCAGTATCCCGTCGAGATTCCCGGCATCGGCAACACCTATTTCTTGCGGTCGGCGCTGAATGCAATTCACAAGTACCGTGGCGAGGACGAAGTTGACGCGGTAGATTTTCTGCCCATGTTCCGCGAGAAACTCAAGCTCCTCGAAATGGACGAGAAGCTGATGAACCGCTCAGTCAATGAAGGCTTTTCCGGCGGCGAAAAAAAGCGTAACGAGATTTTGCAAATGGCGGTTCTAGAACCGAAGTTGGCAATTCTCGATGAGACAGATTCCGGCCTGGATATCGACGCGTTGCGCATCGTGGCAAAGGGCGTGAATGCGATGCGCAGTCCTGAACGCGCCATGCTGGTCGTAACGCACTATCAACGCCTGCTGAATTACATCGTCCCGGATTTTGTGCACGTTTTGGTCGATGGGCGGATTGTTCGCTCGGGCGGAGCCGATCTGGCGCTCGAACTCGAAGAGAAAGGTTACGGCTGGATCGAGTCCGATGCGCGGCAGACACCTGCGTCGGTCTAGTCTTTTCCACCACAGAGGCCGCGAAGGTACACGAAGGAAGAAACGTGAGCACGGCAATTCAACAAGTCGGAAATTATTTAGAGATTTTTACGGAGTTCGCGAAGAGCGCTCCGGGGCAGAATGTGCCCTGGCTGCGTAAACTGCGTGAAGAGGCGTTCGCCCGTTTCTGCGAGGCCGGTTTCCCCACAACGCACGACGAAGATTGGCGTTTCACGAACACATCGCCGATTGCTCGGACGCGGTTTGCGTTTGCTAAACAGCTAAGAGCGCTTTCGCGAAATGATCTGAATGCTTGGACCATCAACAGAGCCGCTGCGCGATTGGTATTCATCGATGGGCGTTTTGCGCCTGAGTTGTCCGATTCCGCGAGGTTCGCGGGTGTGCAGATCTCGAGCCTTAAGGATCAGATTGCCAGCCACCCGGACGAACTGGAACCGCATCTCGCAAGCTACGCGAATATTCAACGTGATGCGTTCTGTGCTTTGAATACTGCATTTATTCAAGATGGGACCTATATTCATGTTCGGCGCGGAACAGTTTTAGAACAGCCGGTCCACTTGCTCTTCATCTCGATCGAAAGCGATGCGCCCACAATGGCCCATCCCCGCAATCTGGTGGTCTTCGAAGACGAGAGCCAGGGAACGGTGATCGAAGAATATGTTTCTATCGGGAAGGGCACTGCACTTTGCAACAGCGTCACGGAATTGGTGGTCGGCGAGAACGCGACTGTTTCGCATTACATGGTCGAATGCGAACATCGTGACGCATTCAACGTATCGACGCTTCGCATTCAGCAGGCGAGAAGCGCGAACGTGGCATCACATTCACTCCTGCTCGGCGGAGGATTGGTTCGCAATAATGTTCATCCAGTGCTGGCGGGTGAAGGCGGCGAGTGCCTGATCAACGGCTTGTTCGTTGGCGATGGCCGACAGCACCTCGACAACTACATGTATGTCGA
>JAFAGX010000118.1 GCA_019237515.1 Acidobacteriaceae bacterium | reverse complement strand
TCAATGACCAGAGCTTTCATAGTTTTCTCACTGAGAGAGTTACTAATCGGAAAGAAATGTGGGGAAGTTTAAGTTACCGAGGTACAGGAACCGAAAATCTCACTCCTGGACCTGTCAATGCCGGATCCATCATGGATCTTTATTGGGCAAGCAGACCTGAATCTTTTCGTGAAACCCGGGCTAGCTGGCTTCGGCGGTGCCGCTGCGGCGTGTCATGCGGCGGAAGGTTTCGGTCATTCTAGCCTTCGAGGCATTCAAAGTTGCGCGCGAAAGCTTTACGGTTCCATCGCGGACGATCGCACCGAGCAGCTTCGCAGCTCTGACCGTGGCGGCACGACGCAGTCCTTTCTTCTCGATGCGTGCCGTGCAACGGCAATATTCCTTCGTGATCATGCCCACTCGAAGTGTCAGGAATGCATTTGCCGAGCCGGAAAGCACAGAACTGGTCAGCAGGTGCATGCCTGGAATTGCTGCCACAGTTGAGCCAAATATGGTTCCAACCAAGACATCGACATCGATGTCCTCGATGCCGGCGGCGATAAAAGCAGTTGATGCGACATTTGCGTACAGCTGCACGAAATCCCGGAGTGAAGGGCGCTGATAGTAAACGTGCGCGATCTGCCAGATGAGCCGGGTTTGTGCTGCGAAGACGACCAGCACGTCCAAACGTCCGCTTTGCAGAACGGCGGTACTGAGGAAGACCGCGGAGGCGGTGGATGTAACGACGTTATCCGCGTGCTTGTCGAGTACTTCAAGAGCAGCTTCGATATCGTTGGCCGACTCCAGCGCCGTTCCGCGCAGCCGAGGATTTCGCGAGAGGCGTTTCTTGAAATCCAGAAGAAAGCGATCGTAGACCTCACCGTCAGATGCGGTTGGCGGCGCCATGCGTTTCGGCAAGCGAAACCAGATAACGAGCGGCGCAATCAACAGAACGAGGTAAGTGAAAATCAGCGCCCACATCACGCCTTCCCCGAATAGGGGATTCACCGTTCGGGCGGACTGGACGATTTGCGTGGTCTGGTTGAATACAAAGACAGCGAATACAACCAGAGTGAAAGTTGAGAACATTACGACAATTCTTTTTAGAGTTGTAGTCATGATGGCTCCGGATGCAACGGAAGTACTATGTTACGCTGCGGGAGCACTGCGGAGTGCACTCCGCCGGGCAGGTGAGGACACCCCTACGCAGCCTCACTGGACAGTGTCTTCTCTGCGCCCCTGAAAAGCGCCTTCAATGAGCGGACAACCCATCGGGTCACGCTGATGATCGCGATCAGAAGGCAAACGACAATCGCGGCGGCGATGTAGGGATGGCGGGTGGCGAACCAGGTTAATCCCACAGCAGCAACGTCTTCGCCGAGGCTCAAGCCGATGTTAGAAAATGGCTCGGGAGAGGGAGTGACGGCGGCCCGAACCGCAGTTTTGCCGCCGTGAGCAGCGAAAGCGATGGCACCACCGATTAATGTGCAGATGATTTGCTCTGACGGAGAAAGCTGGGCGGTGGCGCGATAGGCGAGCAGCGCAGCTATGGGGATCCGGATGAAAGTGTGCAGAGCATTCCAGATCAGATCAAAAGCGGGAATCTTGTCGGCGAAGAATTCGACCACAAATAACGAAGCGCTGGCTGCAATCACGTACCAGTTGCCGAGAATGTGAAGGGCCGGCGGAAGCGAAAGCCAGCCCGCGTGCTGTAGCAGGCCGAGAGTCGCTACCGTGGCGTATACGTTCAAACCCGCCGCGAAGCTGGTCGTCAGCAACAGCGCTACCAGATCGCCTGGCACGAACCTCATGCTGCCAGCATACACGCCGTTGAAAGAAAAGCCGACATCTGCGATATGTGGTCGCAATCAGCCAAGGAGAGGCTGCACGAACGTCAGTCCACCACAAACCCGAAGGCCTTTAACACCTCTACCGGAACATACTTCTCGTCTTTGTTGTGACGCACCCACTCTCGCAGGACAGCAGAATTACAGTACTGATCGGGTGAAAGGCGAAGATGAGCGACGACTTGGTCGAACGAGTTACCTGACGGGATGCTGGGCTTAAATGCGTGAGGGTTGGTGAAAGCCTTGTTCACGCGGCGGGGGAAGGTCACTGCTCACCTCACAATGGATAACTGCGGTACATGCTATGAGCAGCGCGATTCAGGCGGCAATGCCACCAAACGGGGAGTCCCTGGCACAAGAGTGTCAGGGATCCCCGTTGGGCGTGCGAAGGATGATGATGCGCGTTATGGAAGCGGGGTGTAACTGAAGCTTCGCACGAACATGTAGCGGGTAACATTCGGCGTGGCGAGACCACCCCAACCGGTGCTGTTGGTTCCCCAATGGTTGATCATGGCGTAAGCAGGGACTTGCGGCACCACGCCAGTGTGTGTCGACACCAGGATGCCATCAACGTAGAACTTGATTGCGCTTGAAGTCCACACGCACTTGTAAGTATGGAAGCCTTTTTCGGGGGCAAAAGTGGCCTGCGTCTCGGTCCATTGCTTTTTCGAGAGGCCGAGCCAGCTTGTCCACCAGAGGGTACCAGGATTCTGTCCTTCAATCTCGGGTGTGTCGATCTCTGTCTGTGAGTTGTTTACGAAGATAAAGCCTGAACTGATCTGGCCGGAGACCGCAACGCCCGACCCAGTTGGAGTGCTGGAAGTCGAAGAAGCCCGGAGAACCCACATATAGGTTCCGAAACCGAGTTTCTGCTTCGTCTGGATCTCGCCACCAACCGAGGAGATCCCGCCGCCCGAGTTGTAGGTTTGCGTGACTTTGATTCGCAGCATCCCGGAGGAGAAGTTGAGATAGGAAGGAACGAACGTGCCTCCACCCGGAGCCGCCCAATTCGAGGCAATCCATTTCGAAGTGTCGAGCGAACCACTGGAGAAATTGTCATAAAAGGTTGGACCACTAGCATGCAATGTACCCTCGGCGACGAAGATCGTCGCCAATACCAAAACCATCACTTTCGTCATAGAGTTCTCTTTCGTGTATAGGGTATGGGGACTGGCGAACCAATCCCTTTTTGGCCAGAGGGACAGCAGGGCCCAAAGAATTTGCGAATACTGAATGTAAGACTTATGTCGGCGAGTACAGCGCTCGCGCAGGTGCCTGTTGACGAGAGAAAGGCCGGCAACAGAACGCTTTCACTTCTTGTAACGAAAATCTACGAGCACGCCGACAAGGCAATAATGAGGAAACCGAACTGGATCTGAGGTGATGATTGAGACAGTGTCCCCAGCCCGCGTCAGGATCCGAACAGATGACAGCTTTTTAGACGAATTAGCGGTGCCGGTATAGTAGCAGATCCGGCCACTGTCGGGGCTTTTGGCTGCCCTAATTATTTTCGAGCGCTGGCCCAAATCGGTCCGCCGCCGCGACTGCGAATTCGTGATGACGAGGAGAACCGCAGACCCGAGATGAAAATTTTCCCAGATACATTTTCTCCGGCCTACGACATATGAACTCTGCAAAGAACTACGGATCGCGCGGCGAGAACAAACATCAATTTTTAAATCGTACCTTTTTTCCTCTGCGATCCTCAGGTTTTTCCACACAGGCTCTGCATCAGTTGCGGTTTCAAGTACTCAACTCCTTGTGGGGCAATCATTGAGAGGGCTTAATCACGGAATCCCGAGTTAAGCGTTGACAAAAATTTTAGAGAGATTAGAATACGCGACGTTTTCTAACTGTAAAATCGTTTCATGAGCCCCCAACTCCTTGAACCCGTCCTGCTCCGTACTGATTTCCCCAACCTGAAGCTGTATGCCAGCGGCAAGGTCCGCGACATTTACGAATTAGACAAGGATCATTTGCTGTTTGTGGCGACGGATCGAATCTCCGCCTTCGATTATGTTCTGGCCACCGGCATCCCGCAAAAAGGTCGTGTGCTGACCCAACTGTCTCTGTTCTGGTTTGATTTCTTAAAAGACGTCGTACCGAACCACTGTGTCACGGCAGATGTAGACCGTTATCCGTCTTCCGCAGTGGAGTATGCTGACCAACTCCGCGGAAGATCAATGATGGTTCTCCGGGCGGAAATGATTCCTGTTGAGTGTGTGGTGAGAGGCTACATCTCGGGATCAGCCTGGAAGGAATACAGAAGTAATGGCCGCGTCTGCGGCATCGAGCTGCCGTCGGGATTGAAGGAATCCGACAAGTTGCCAGAGCCGATTTTTACACCTGCGATTAAGGCCACCACCGGGCATGATGAGAATATTTCATTTGAGCATATGATTCGAATCGCAGGCGAGGAGCGCAGCTGCCAGTTGCGAGATCTTTCCCTGAAGATCTACAGCAAGGCAGCAGAGTACGCCAGGCAGAAGGGCATCATTATCGCTGACACGAAATTCGAATTCGGCATCACCAGACATGGAATGACGCTGGCGGATGAGGTGCTGACGCCTGATTCTTCCCGTTTTTGGCCTGGCGATAGTTACCAGCCGGGACGCGCGCAAGACTCGTACGATAAGCAATATGTTCGGGATTACCTGGAGGAAATTCGCTGGAACAAGCAGCCACCGGCTCCGGCGCTTCCCCCGGAAGTAGCGCGAAAGAGCAGTGAAAAATATTTGGAGGCATATCGCCGGCTCACCGGATACGAGCTGGACGTGTAACGAGCAGAGGGCAGGTAGTGAACGGCACTGACTGGATCATCATGGTGGTGCTGTTCCTGTCGGTCATTCAAGCAGCAAGCGCAGGTTTTTTTCAGGAAGCATTCGGAATCGCGGGGCTCGTCTTTGGCTATCTTTTGGCCGCGTGGAATTATCAGCGGTTAGCAAATCATTTTGCATCGTATGGCGCGCCCTGGCTGCTGGACATAGCCGCTTTCCTGGTGATTTTTGCTTTAGTCATGCTTCTGGCTGGTCTGGCAGGGCGCGTTGCCCGCTGGGTGATGCGGGAAGCTGGACTGAATTTCATTGACCGTACTTTGGGAGCAGCGCTGGGGTTGTTGCGAGGAGCTTTGATCGTGGCTGTAGTACTGGTCAGCATGGCTGCCTTCACACCAACTTCGGCTTGGTTGCGAGGTTCGCAGCTCGCACCCTATTTTCTGGTGGCCGGGCGTGCCGCCATCTGGGTTGCCCCGTCGGAATTACGGGCCCGGTTTTATCAAGGATTGGATCTACTGCACCGGAAAGTACAGTAGAAAACTCGAGGCGGGAAAGTTTAGCTCATTGTTGCGCGCGGAGAGCGTAGCTCCTCCACAGAAAGAGAGATATCGTGAGAGATCAGCTCGAAGCACTCGTCATGCAAATGTACAAAAGCAACATTCTTTATTCGGAAGCTGTGCGCGAATTCAAGAAACGGTTCATCGTGACCGTGTTGCAGGAGAACAATGGAAATCAATGCCGTGCTGCACGGCAACTGGGGATGCATCGCAACACGCTGAGTCGGACGGTTACCGAGCTAAAGATTGATGTTCGTCAATTACGTGACGGAGCCAAGCGGCCTCCGCGCAGCGCGCGTCCTGCGGCTTTCGATCGCAAAGCCTTCCGCTAAGCGACCCAGCAAACCCCACAAAAGAAAAAGGGCAGTTTGAATGACTGCCCTCATGATCCTAGCTGCTTCGACTACTGCTGCGACGTCGCCGGACGGTGTACCGGCCGTTTTGCTGGTGTGGGCTTCTTGGCAGTGAGCAGCGCACCTTTGTCCATGTTCATCACGAACGGGCTGGGAGTGTAGGAGACGGGCGTTCCTTCGAACTGGAGGTTCGAGCCAACCTTCGGCATGAGGCGCTCCGGTATGGTTCCCGACATAGCCACAACGATATCCGCTCGCTTCTGATCGATATCATCCTGGCTCTCGGCAATCTGTATTTCCGTGGGAGTGGACGAGATCACCAAACCTTCCATTTGCAACGGAGTGCCCTTGATAACGCTCCAGACCTTCTCCTGATCCTCGGGTTTGCCGGCTGAAAGCACCAACTCCCAATCCGCAAAGCTCATCTGCTTTATGTCGTTGGTTGTTTTGTTCTTTACGAGATCGGCAGCCTGTTGTTCCGGGGTGGGAGGAACATATTTTGTGATATCGAAGCCGGCGGGAGGCATGGGGTTGGTTTTGGCGGTCGCCAAAACATCAGTCCAGCCCTGATCCGAGCCGTGGTATTTCGTGTATTGGCTTTTTCCGTAATTTTCAATCTGCGTTTGACCCGGCGAACCGGCGGCGAGATTCGCAGCCCGGGCGATAAAGAACAATCCCTCGACTGGATTGGGCGGGGTTCCCGTGAGATCGGCCAAAGCCAGCGGATAAACGTTCCGAAGCTCGTTGGGATCGCCTTGCACGGCAGCACGCAGATTGGTTTGCGCCCCGGGGTAATCCTTATTCTGGAGCGCAGCAATTCCGGCGGCTCCATTGAAGATGACGCCCATCTGAGTCTTAAGCTTTTCAAAGTCGGCATCGGACATGCCATCCGGCTTGGGAGCCGTTTTCAGAGCGTCCAGGCCTTTGGTGGCGTACTGAGCGGCATCGGCCAGGTTCTGCTGTGCGTTTTGTCCAGCCTCTGCCTGTGCACGCTTGATGTAAGTGAGCAGCGCAAGAGCACGCAGATTGTTTGGATTCGCCTGCAGCAGTCGCTGGGCGGCTTCCATCATCTTGGCCTGATTATTGGTTGCCTGATAGGCGCCCATCAGAATTTCGAGGGCATCTTCCTTCATCACGCTGTTGGGATATTGGGTGAGGAAAGCTTCCAAGCCGCTGATCTTGGAATTGGGATCTTTCTGCTGCACCGCGCCCACGTAGGCGTTGTATTCGGCAGGATCTTTGATCTCTTTCTTCTGTTGCGGCGGGGCCTGAGCACCCGTCTGCGCACCCTGAGCGGGTTGCGCTGCTTGCGCCGGCGCTGCGGGTTGGGTCTGGGGTTGTGTTGCGGCCTGCTCGCCCCAAGCTGCTGCGGCCATCGCGAGCACAATCGCCACTATACTGGTCTTCATTTCCAAAGGCTCCTTAGGTTTTCGGGAAATCGGCGATGACATCCTGCCCGGGAACTGCCACCCGGTGCTCAACCATGAGCTTCGCCAGCTCACGTGACAAGACCGGGAAACCTTATGGCCTTCTGCAACGTCCCCAAGATAAAGGTCGTAGGCCCGGTGAGCGGATTATAAGTATGTACCTCAACGAAGGCAAGTCAGGAAATGAGATACTGCTTTCCTTACTGTAAGATGCGGCATAGTAACCGATTGGTGGTTTGAGAAATCTCTATGACGAACTCTGGAAGTCGGCCATTGCAGGGCCAAATCGCGGTTGTAACCGGCGCTGGACGCGGCATTGGAGCGGCCATTGCGGAAAAACTGGGAAGTATGGGAGCGGGCGTTATAGTATGCGGCCGCACCCGTGACCCACTGGACTCGAGCGCGAACAGCATTTCTCGGAACGGTGGGCAGGCCGAGGCTGTCGCGTGTGACGTCACGGACCTCATCGCGGTTGAGAAACTGGCCAAGCATGTTGATTCGAAGTACCGGCGCGTGGACATCCTGGTGAACAATGCGGGGATCGGTGGGTTCGGCGGACCTTTGCATGAGATGCCGCCGGATTCCTGGGACAAAGTACTGAACACAAACCTGCGTGGAGTGTACTACTGCATTCGGGCTTTTGCGCCAATGATGATCCGGGCGAAAAGCGGCCACATCGTCAACATCTCCTCTCTTGCCGGGAAGAATGCGCTTCCTAACGGTGCGGCTTACGCAGCTTCCAAGTGGGGGCTGAATGGATTGAGCTACTCGGTTGCAGAGGAATTGCGTTCCCACAACATTCGCGTCGCCGTTGTCTGTCCCGGATCGGTCGATACAGAATTGAGTCCGCACGCAGGGAAAGATGCACGAAAGATGCTGAAACCGGAAGATGTCGCGCATGTAGTAGCGATGCTGGTCACCCAAGCCCCGCAATCATTTGCCAGTGAAGTACTGCTACGGCCGACGCTAAAGCCCTAGCCGTTGCTGGGCGGGCGTTAGTCTATAATTGAAGTCTTCCGTTTTATCTTTGGAGTTAGTGGAACATGATTCGTTTTCTACAAACCCCTGGGCCGATCAAAAAAGTATTGCTTGGCGGCCTGCTGACAATCATTTGCGTATTCATGGTGATCACCCTCGTGCCGGGCTTTGGAAGCGGAAATCTTTTTGGAACCGGCACCCCGCAACGCGGCGTTATTGCCAGCGTCGATGGAAACGACATCACCACGCTCGAAGTACAAAAACAAGCACGACAGATGATTCGCCAGCAGTTTCCGAAGGGCGGAGCACAAGCATCCATGCTGTTGCCGTTCTTTACTTCGCAAGCTGCACAAAGTTTGATCCAGCGCGACACAGTTTTGGCAGAGGCCCGGCGGCTTGGATTGCGAGCGACCGATGCAGACGTGCGTGAGGAACTACAGCACGGGCGATATGCGGAGGTGTTCTTTCCGAATGGAGCCTTCATTGGCCAGGCGGCTTATGAGGAGCGTCTGCAGCAAGCCGATCTCACGATCCCGATGTTCGAGCAGAGTGTGAAAGACGACATTCTGATCGAGAAGCTGAGGAACTTGATCGCCGACAGCGCCATCGTTACCGAAGCCGAGGTGCGGGACAAATTCGAGAAGGACAATACGAAGGTCAAGTTCGACTATGCAGTGCTTCACAAAGATGACATCGTTAAGGGAATTCATCCGACCGACTCGGAGCTGAAAGAGTATTACGGCCAGCACAAGGCGTCGTACACCAACTCGATTCCGGAGAAGCGCAAAATCAGCTATGTGCTGATTGATACCAGCAAGCTGGAAAATGATGCAAAGATCACGCCGCAGGATTTTTAGTCATATTACGACCAACACCGAGAAGAATACCGAGTTCCTGAGCAGGTAAACATCCGCCACATTTATTTCAAGACTCCACTACC
>JAFAGX010000673.1 GCA_019237515.1 Acidobacteriaceae bacterium | reverse complement strand
CCGAGTACCTCTCTCGGATCGAAGAAGCAGTCCGGGTGCCAGAGTTGGGCGAATTCCTTGCTGCCCTGAATTCGCCGACAGCGCCGACCGAAACTGCGAAATGTGACGTTTGGTCCAGCACGGAGATGAATCCAGAGGAGGATGTCTTTGGCGCCTCACAAAAGTTCGGTGGGTACGTCGACGTCCTGTTCTCGAATAAAGCCCGGTACTCATTCTCCTTTCATGAGCAATTCGCCAAACTGCTTGTACAACTCCTGAAGAAGGCACCCGAAATACCGGCAGCGGCAGAGCTCCTCATCCGCCGCTGCTATTACCACACTGATGTGCGAATCGAAGATGGCCTCTACATCACGCTGTATCTGTTCGGATATGGTGACGATCAGGCCCAGGCGAGACAGCGCTGGGCCATCGCACTGAAGCTGGTCGAGAAGGCCATCAAGCAGATAGCGGGATCGTCCCGGTGATACATTCGGCACGTTAAAATCGTGGTGTGGGGAATTTGGAGATCACGCCTGAAGAGTTCACTCCTCGCCGCATTTTTCGTGGCGGTCACGCCCAAACTCTCGCCAGCTTTTTTCTTCCTCGACGAATTGATTTACCAGCTTGCGAAGAGCGTTACGTCGAAGTTGAGCCCGGGATTTGTGTTCTTTGCCACTGCCATTGGCAGCCGGAGCGGCAAGATGCTCTGACGGTCGTCGTTGTCCATGGGCTAGAAGGCTCCAGCGATTCCCAATACATGCTGGGGATAGCCGCCAAGGGCTTAGCTGCAGGCATGAACGTCGTCCGCATGAATCAGCGCAACTGCGGCGGTACCGATGGACTCGCGCCAACTTTGTACCACTCTGGCCGTTCTCAAGATATTGCAGCAGTAGCCGGGAACCTGGTCGATCACGACCAGATCAGCAAATTTGCGCTCGTGGGTTTCTCGATGGGCGGCAATCTGGTTCTAAAAACTGCCGGTGAGTGGAGTAATGCCGGACCGGCACAATTTGTGGCTGTTGCAGCAGTCTGTCCTTCGCTCGATCTTGCCGCTTCGGCGGACGCCTTGCATTTGCCGGCGAATCGGGTCTACGAGCTGTACTTCATATGGAAATTGCGCCGACGGTTTCTGGCCAAAGCGCGGATGTTCCCCGAGAAGTTTGACAAGAATCGTCTCGATCGAATCACTAGTCTGCGCGATTTCGACGACAAAATTACCGCCTATTACAGCGGTTTCAATGGAGCGGCGGACTATTATGCACGCGCCGCGGCGGCGAACGTGGTAGACCGCATTGCAGTCCCAGCGCTACTTCTGCACGCCGCGAATGACCCGTTCATTCGCATCACTCCGGAGTCAAGGCAGAAAATTCTTTCTAATCCGCACATTCGGTTTGTTGAGACCGGAGATGGTGGCCACTGTTCATTCCTGGCCCATCCCGATGGCGATGACGGCCGCTGGGCGGAGCGGCGAATCATCAGCTTCCTGCAGCAGGTCTAGGCAGCTACGCATTTCAAGCGCGAGCCGCTTTGCGCAAAGATCCCAGCTTCTGCCATCCACGTCCTTTTAGGCTCGTCCGGATGATTGACAGTAAAAGCATGGCCATCAAAATCGTAAGCAGGCCGCATGAGGCACTGGTTATGCTCTGGGATCGCTTGGACAGGATTGACAAACGCCCGTACACAAACTCAATGTGGACCCAATAGACCAGCAGCGAAGTTTGGCCCATCTGCGCCAGCGGGCTGAATCCCCAATGACCGAGGCCCCATCGGCACCAGGCATAGGCCACGCCGAGAATGAGCAGCAGCAACCCGACTCGAATCAGGAAGAAATTGGGGCTGGTGTGCCAGAAATCGTACACAGGACAAAAGTGCGTCGGCCCATGATCCAGCCAGCGAGCAACGAAAACAACGGCGAGTCCACTTATACTTAAAACAATCACTCTGGTGGCAAGGTTTACGGGCGAGGACGCCCGTCCTCCACTTATCAGAAAAAATCCAACTGCTAGCCCCATGAAAGCAAACCCGGTCCACGGGAAAATGGGAAAAAGCCAAGGCTGCGGCTGGCCCAGGTTATGAACTCCGTTTACATATGACTCAATCGGCCAAGGCAGCCAGTCCGGTCTCCAGGTGGTCCAGAAAAATGGCGTAAGCAGCGTGATTATGAGCCCTGCCGCAACGGACGCGAGCACAAGGGCCGACCGCCTGCTACGGGCCACCCTGAGCACAATCCAGCACAGTCCCGCCATCATCATCATGGAAATGCCAATGGTGTTCAGGATGTCTACGCGGAACAGATCACTCCACGGTGCCCATGGCCAGGCAATCAGAAATTCCTGCAGCCGGAATAGCAGTCCTAGTCCAAAAATTTCTGCGCCTCGCCGGAACGTTGTGCGCGCGATCTGGGCGGCAGGTACTTCTTTGTCGCGCAACTTCGCCGTTACCAATGCGAAGGAGATTCCGGCGAGAAAAAGAAATAACGGAGCCGGAAGAGTTCCGCCCAGTTGGGACCACATGAAGAACTTTGACTGCCGGGCGCTGCCACCCAGCCAGGAGTCATAGCAATGCGTCTGAAACATCAGGACGCAAGCGAGCCCCCGCATCCAGTCGATATATGCGAGTCGCGATGAAGACGAGGCCGGCATCAGAGTTCTCAGCCGGAGTATACAGAAGGCGGAGTACGCCGTTTATGGAGATCCAAGCTGTTGAGAATCATCACAGAAGGTGACGTGCATCACAGAACGGTGGACGGGCAGCCTCTAAATTTAGAGATGGCGGTAAACCCCACCGTTCAGGTCTTGGCGCTTACTAGGTCGTAGCCGGTCGGAAATTTCCTACTGGGCAAGGTTTATCGCCGCCTTCAAGATATCGCAACCGTTGCTTTTTGCAACAGCTTTTGGCCTGTGCATTTTGAGGCAAGAGCCGCAGCGTTAAGAGGTGCTTTGTGATACCGCCCTGTGGCTTATTGCGATGTCGTTTGCGTTGTTGCGCCCTCCTTAATCAAATCCGTTTTGAGCTGGAATTTTTGCTGGGGTGCGAGATCGATCTCGGTCGTAAAGCTCTGATAGCCAGGTAAGCTGATCGTGATTTTGCGATGCCCCGGAGCTACCAGCAAGCTTTTTCCTACGCCGCCGAACTCGGCGACGTGGCCGACGAACTGATCATCGACAAACACCGCGGCCCGTTCTGGAGTCACAGACATTTTGATCTCGGAGGAGAGAGATGGCATCTTGAACCTGGGATCTTTTTCCATCTTTACAGATACCGTTTGTTTTTCTCCTGGCCGGACTGTGATTTTGTCTGTGAAGTCGTGATAGCCGTCCTGCCGCACTGCGATTTCATGTTCGCCCGGAAGGAGCAGGATTTTCTTTGAGCCATGGAGTTCTTTTAGATAGCCAAGGTATTGACCGTCGACCCAGACACCGGATGTCCTCTCGACATTGCTCGCGCCAACAAGTTCGACCTCTCCCAGCACCTGGTTTTCCGCATACAACGGGCCAAGCAAGAATATAGAGATGGCCAGAACAGCCAACAATTGGTTCTCGAAGTGACGCCTCATGATCTCAACTCCTCTCTGTGATCGTACCGGAAATCGATCAAGCTGCTAAGGTGGCACGCCACCGCGCATTAGCCAAGATTGCGACGATCTCATCCGGGCTCGCAAAATCGAACCCTGGAATGGGGCTGGCATGTTCCAATTGCTCGCGAACCCAACATCGCGGGTTGAATAGCTTGAGCTGGATTCGATGTTGGTGAGCCCAGTGCTGCAAGAACAAAAACGTGGTCAATCCGTTGTCATCAATGACCGCAACCTCAGAAAGATCTAGAACAATCAGCTGGGTGCCTTCTAGTGAAGTCACGACATCGCGCAGTTTGCAAGCGGCTTCGATCCGCGTGATTACGCCTTCGACCTCTACAACCGCAAGGTCGCCAATTCGATCGATGCTCACCGCTGACAATGACTTTCTCATAGCCTTCGCCGGGTTCACATGCACGAATGTTGCCAAGCACTTGGCAACGACTTTTGTTAGGGATGAAAAATGCCAACTGGTGGCCAAAGGGAACTTTCGACTGAAGATCAGGGAAATTCGCGCTACGGGAAGCGCTGTATCTATACCTGCCCATTGCCAGCAACCGGGGCTTTCTATCCGCTTCTGCTTGTCATTTCCCGTAAGTTCTGCAAAAATAATTGTTTGTCTCATCCCTGCCAGGCGCAATAGAAGAAAGGAAATAAGTTCTGTGTTGATGATTCGTTTGACGCGTGTAGGTGCGCGTAAGCAGCCGCAATATCGAGTGGTGGTGATCGAGAAGGAGCGCGCCCGCGACGGGCGGCCGGTTGAGGTCGTGGG
>JAFAGX010000663.1 GCA_019237515.1 Acidobacteriaceae bacterium | reverse complement strand
GAGCATGCCCAGTTGGAGACGCAACAGCATAAGTCCCTGCCCGGTCTCGTCGTGCAATTCTCGACTGATCCGCTTGCGTTCCTCTTCCTGAGCGCGGAGCAGGTGACGAGATAATTCAGAGTCCTCCTGCACCGCAGATTCGCCTGTCGCGTTCGAATGTCTCTCCGAGCTGTTCCGAAACCTACTCACCCCCGCTCCCTGAAACAGACTGGGTTTGTTCGACTCTGCAACGTTGAAAGGCGAGATGGCGTAAGTGCAAGCGCGTTCTTGGTTCGAATGTCATATCCTTTACGACAAATGGACTCAGCGATTGGATGTCTACTCTGCTTCGGGGTTGCCCGGCACATCAGGTACAATCCACAGCGATGCTGCGCTATTTCACGGCCGGCGAATCGCACGGCGAAGCCATTGTTGGTTTCCTCTCTGGAGTGCCCTCTGGGTTGAAAGTTGATGCCACGTTTGTGGATCGTGAACTCTGGCGACGGCAGCAGGGCTACGGTCGTGGTGGCCGGATGAAGATTGAGCACGATACCGTACATATAATTTCCGGTGTGCGGCACGGGCTCACAATCGGCTCACCCATCACGGTCTTGCTGGAGAACAAAGACTGGAAGAACTGGCAAGAATCGCTGCCGGTTGAAGAAGGAGATCCTGCGAAGCACAAGCGGGTGCCTTCTCCTCGGCCGGGACACGCGGATCTTGCAGGAGCGCTGAAACACAACTTCGCAGAAGCCCGGTACGTATTGGAACGCGCTTCCGCCCGTGAATCTGCTGCTCGGGTAGCGATTGGAGCTTTGGCAAAACTGTTCCTCGGCGCGTTGGGTATTGAAGTGCTCAGTCACGTGACTTCCATCGGAGCAGTTGCTGTCCAGCACGAGATTTCTTGGGACCAGATTCGTGCCCAGTGCAAGAAGGGAGAAATTCTTCTCAATTGCGCGGAGCCAGAGACAGAACAGCAAATGAAAGAAGAAGTCGACAAGGTGCTCCGAACTGGCGATTCCTTAGGCGGTGTGTTCGAGGTCGTGGCAGCACATGTTCCTCCCGGGCTGGGCACTTACGCACAGTGGGACGATCGACTGGATGCCCGTTTGGCTGCCGCAGTCATGTCGTTGCAAGCGGTGAAGGCGGTCGAGATCGGCTCAGGAATAACGGCTGCAGCTTCCCCTGGTTCCGCTACACATGATGAAATAGGTTACGAGAGCTCGAGAGGCTTTGCTGGATTCACTCGGACTCGGAACAATGCGGGCGGGATTGAAGGCGGGGTTTCCAATGGCGAGGAAATCCGGATCCGGGGGTACCTGAAGCCAATTTCGACTTTACGCAGGCCTCTCCAGTCAGTGGATTTCGCAAGCCGCGAACCTGTGAAAGCTGCTTACGAACGTTCCGACGTCTGTGTGGTGCCAGCGGCGGGAGTGGCTGCCGAAGCTATGGTGGCTCTCACGTTGGCGGCTTGTGCTCTGGATAAATTTGGCGGCGATTCGATGACGGAGACCATGCGCAATTTCAACGGCTATTTGGAACAGTTGAAGAATTTCTAGCTACTGGCGACTCGCTACTAACTACTCTCAATGATCTATTCCATCGTAAAGTTTGGCGACCCCGTTCTGGAGCGACCTGCCGAACCTGTCACTGCTTTTGACGGTGATCTGAAAACCCTTGTGGAAGACATGTTCGAGTCCATGTATGAGGCACGTGGGGTTGGGCTTGCAGCGCCGCAGATTGGCATTTCCAAACGGCTTGCTGTCATCGATGTCACCTTCAAAGAGGATCCTGAAGCGAAGCTGGTGCTTGCCAATCCCGAAATCATCCACACTGAAGGGAAACATCGGCAACCAGAAGGTTGCTTGAGTATTCCCGAATTCCGCGAGCCGGTGACCCGCGCTCGCAAGGTCACAATTCGTGCGCAGGATGTGTATGGAAAGTGGTACGAGAAAACGGGAGAGGACCTTCTCGCGCGCGCTTTTCTTCACGAAACCGATCATTTGAATGGAAAGCTGTACATCAGCCACATCAGTGCGCTGAAACGTGACCTGATGAAGCGCAAAATTCGAAAGCTGATGAAAGCAGGGGAATGGTAGACAATTGAACGGTGAGCCACCCACTCAATGTAATCTTTTGCGGCACCCCCGCCTTTGCTGTGCCGACGCTGCACAGGCTGCATGAATCCGGCTTTCACGTAGCCCTGGTTGTGACCCAGCCCGATCGCCCGCGAGGGCGCGGAATGGAACTGGCGCCCTCACCAGTGAAGCAAAAAGCGCTGCAACTCGCATTACCGATCACCCAGCCCCGGAAAATCAAAGAGAATGACGAATTTCGTGCTCAGCTGAGCGCCATCAGTCCGGAAGCAATCATCGTCGTGGGATATGGCCGAATTATTCCCCAATGGATGATCGCTCTGCCCAGGTTGGGCAATATCAATCTGCACGCGTCGCTGTTGCCGAAATATCGCGGTGCCGCTCCGATTCAGTGGGCAATCGCTTGCGGAGAAACGGTGACCGGAACGACCGTGATGCGGATCGATGCTGGTCTGGACACAGGCGACATTTTGCTGCAGAAAGACGTTTCCATCGCACCGGAAGAAACGGCTGAGACTTTGGGGCCGAGATTAGCCGAACTCGGAGCAGACTTAATGGTCGATGCTTTGCACGGACTTGCGGCCGGCACGGTTCAGGCTAAACCGCAAGATCATAGTCAGGCAACATTCGCTCCGATTCTCAAGAAAGAAGACGGGCTGATCAACTTCCAGCGTAGCGCACGGGAAATCTGGAACCGGTTGCGCGGTTTTCAGCCCTGGCCCGGAGCATTCACCAGCTTTCGTGGTAAGACTCTGAATATTTGGGAGGCGAGACCTGTGGATTACCGGGCCCCCACATGGGGCGAACTGGCGGTCGAAAGCGGGCGCCTGCTCGTCGGTTGTGGCCATGCGACCACACTCGAACTGCTGACGTTGCAACCGCAGGGCAAGAAGCGCATGAGTGCCCGCGATTTCCTCCACGGCTATCGGCCTGCCCATGGTGAGCGACTCGGCTGAAGCAACGCTGCTCTGAGCTATCATGCCCATTTCCCCGGCTCGTACCGCCGCTTTTGAAATTCTGTTGCGAGTAGATCAGCAGGATGCGTTCGCGTCCGAACTGCTCCATTCTTCGGCATACCAAAACCTTTCACCAGCGGATCACAGGCTTGCGACTGATTTGGTTATGGGAGTGCTCCGCTGGCGGTCTCGGCTAGACGAAAAAATAACCAAGCATTCATCTCTGAAAATCAGCAAGATCGATTCGGAAGTTCTCACCGCACTCCGGATAGCTAGCTATCAACTTACATTCCTTGACCGCATACCGGTAAGAGCAGCCATTCACCAAAGCGTCGAACTGGTGAAGCAAGCCAGAAAGCGCTCTGCGGTTCCATTCACAAATGCAGTGCTTAGGAAGATGGTCAGTTCCAAGG
>JAFAGX010000653.1 GCA_019237515.1 Acidobacteriaceae bacterium | reverse complement strand
AACAACAAGCGGACGGATGCGTTCATCGTGAGCAGGAGAAGCAAATAGTAGCTAGGAGCTAGTAGCTGAGGATTTTATGGCACGTTCAACCAAAAAAGGACCGTTCGTGGATGGCTACCTGCAAGGGCGCATTGAAGCCATGAACTCACGCAATGAAAAAAAGGTGCTGCGCACCTGGTCGCGGCGCTCGACCATCATTCCGGAATTCGTGGGACACACGATTGCCGTGCATAACGGGAAGAAATTCATCCCGGTATACATCACCGAGAACATGGTCGGGCACAAACTCGGGGAATTCAGTTTCACCCGCCAGTTCAAAGCGCATTCAATGAAGGCAGCGACGGAAGCGGCTGTGAGACCGGCGGGAGTGCCTGGCGGTCCGGGAGCTCCGGTGCCTGCGGCGGGTGGAGCAGCAGCTCCGGCGGCCCCAGCGGCTCCGGCAGCGCCGAAGAGCTAAGGATTGACTATGGAATTTCGAGCTCAAGCACGGTTCATGCGCGTTTCGCCGCAAAAAGCCCGGTTGGTGCTGGATCTCATCAAGGGCAAGCGAGTGGAAGATGCGCTAAATACGCTGGCGTTCACCAAGAAGCGCGTCGCTCCAACCATTGAGAAGCTTGTGCGCTCAGCGGTTGAGAATGCCAATTATTTGAGCACAGAAAAAGGAGTCGATGTCGACGTCGACAACTTGTACGTGAAACGGGCGGTAGCTAACGACGGCCCGCGCATGAAGCGGATACGCCCGGCTCCGATGGGTCGCGCCTACCGCTATGTGCGGCGCATCGCGCATATCGAAATCGAATTGGCAGAACGGGGTCAGAACGGTGCGGGGCTGGCCAACACTGTGGCTGAGCCTCCGGCTAGCGCGAAAGCTCCGGCAAAGAAAGCCACTGCCAAAAAGAAAGCTGCAGGAAAAAAGAAGGCGGTCGCGAAGTAGCAGGAGAAGATATGGGACAAAAGGTACATCCATACGGATTTCGGCTCGGCTACACCAAGCCGTGGAAGTCGCGATGGTTTGTCGAGCGGGATTACGACAAGCTGCTGCTGGAAGACGTGCGGCTGAAGAACGAGCTGAAAGATAAGCTCAAATCTGCAGGCGTCAGCTCCATTGAAGTGGAGCGTCCCGGTAACAAGCTGCGCATCATTATTAAGACCGCTCGGCCTGGGATCATTATTGGCCGTAAAGGCGCCGAAATCGACAAGCTCAAGCAGGAACTGCAGAAGCGCACGAACCGCGAGGTCTACATTGACATCCAGGAAGTGCACAAGCCGGAGCTGGATGCGCAACTGGTTTCGGAATCGATCGCACTGCAACTGGAAAAGCGTGTTGGCTTCCGGCGGGCGATGCGGAAAGCCGTAGACTCGGCACTGCGCTTCGGCTGCAAAGGGATCAAAGTTCGCGTTAGCGGCCGGCTGAATGGAAATGAAATCGCCCGGTCCGAATGGTACTTGCAGGGACGGCTGCCGCTGCATACTTTGCGCGCTGATATTGAATACGGCTTCTCCGAGGCGAAAACCACCTACGGGGTCATCGGCGTGAAGTGCTGGATCTATCGCGGCGAAATCTTGCCGCAGAAAAAACGCGAAGGAACGCAGCCGCAGCAGCAGGTGGGAGCATTTTAAGTCCTCGATTTGCGAAGAGCTAGAAGCCAAGAGTTGATTTTATGTTGATGCCAAAAAAAGTGAAGTACCGCAAGCAGCAACGCGGGCGCATGGCCGGG
Source organism: Acidobacteriaceae bacterium (assembly GCA_019237515.1). The sequence goes on along the minus strand of JAFAGX010000653.1, from coordinate 3,458 downwards.
AAGGCATGGCGTGGCAGCGAGCTGGCTTTCGGAGATTTCGGCCTGAAGGTTCTGGAGCCAGGTTGGATCACGGATCGCCAGATTGAAGCCGCTCGTGTAGCCATGACGCGCTTCATCAAGCGCGGTGGAAAGATTCAGATTCGCCTCTTCCCTGACAAGCCGGTGACCAAGAAGCCTGCTGAAACCCGTATGGGCAAGGGCAAGGGCGCGCCGGACCATTGGGTGGCCGTGGTCCGCCCGGGAAAGATTTTATTTGAGATGGAAGGCGTGACGTTGGCGGACGCCTCCGAAGCAATGCGGCTGGCGTCGCACAAGCTGCCACTGCGCACGACTTTCGTGAAGCGTGATGTTGTCGCACACTGACAACTCGAAACTGAGAACCCGAGAACTGATTTTTATGAAACCGGACAAAGTGCGGAACCTAACTGACGAAGAATTGAGGCATCAAGAGCGCGACCTGAACGATCAGCTTTTCAAGCTGAAGTTCCAGCTGAATATGGGCCAAACGGAAAGCCTCAAGAAAATCCGTGGCCTGCGTAAAGATGTTGCGCGCGTGAAGACGATCGCGCGGGAACGCGAACTGACCGGCAAAGCGGAGACGAAATAATGGCGGAAACAGGCAGCCCGCAGCCCAAAGCGGCGGGCAGGCGCAAAGAAGTAATCGGCTTGGTGGTTTCAAGCCGCATGCACAAAACCATCGTTGTACAAGTGGTCCGGCAGAAGAGCCACGGGTTTTACGGACGCGTGGTCTCGCAAGCCAAGAAATTTTATGCGCACGATGAGAAGAATGAGGCGCATACCGGCGATTTTGTCCGCCTGGAAGAGACGCGACCGCTTTCGAAGTTGAAGCGCTGGCGGTTGAAAGAAGTTATTCGCAAAGCTGCACTCGCGCCAGAGACGCCGGTAGCTGAAGCTTCTTAATGGCGCAAATGTATTGGCAGGAGATGAACCTATGGCCGTGATGATGAGAAGCATGCTCGAGGTCGCCGATAACTCCGGCGCCCGCAAGCTGCAGATGATCCTGCCGCTGGGCGGAGCTACGGGGTTGAACGCCGGACTAGGAGACGTGGTCACCGCCAGCGTAAAAGAGGCTTCTCCCGATGGCCAGGTGCAAAAAGGAAAAGTTGTCAAAGCGGTGATCGTGCGCACGCGCAAGGAACATCGCCGCCGCGATGGCACGTACATTCGGTTTGACCAGAATGCCGCCGTTTTGATAAATGACGCCGGCGAGCCAGTAGGAACTCGCGTGTTCGGGCCCGTTGCCCGTGAGCTTCGCGAAAAGAAGTTTTTGAAGATTGTTTCCTTAGCACCAGAGGTTTTATAAGAACGCGCAGAGACAGCCGCTTTCGGCTGTCTGGCCGAGCGCAGCTCGGCAGATCGCAAAGGAATTAAATGAGAGTCGCATCAACTGCACACAAGAGAGTCGACATTCGGCGGAATGACACGGTGAAAGTCATCACCGGGCGCGATAAGGGCAAGGAAGGCCGGGTCCTGCGCGTGTTTCCGAACGATGACAAGGTTCTGGTGGAACACGTCATGCTGGTAAAAAAGCATGTGCGGCCCAATCCGCAGCGAAACGTGAAAGGCGGGATTGCGGAGCAGGAAAGCCGCATTTCCATCTCGAATGTACAGTTGGTGTGTTCCGCGTGCGGACCGGTGCGCATCGGCCACGAGGTTCGAGGAGATCGCAAGGTCCGCGTCTGCAAGAAATGCGGAACAACTCTGGACAAGTAGCTAGGAGCTAGTAGCTAGTGGCTAGTAGCTAGGAAAAGCAATGGCAAAGGACAAAAAAGACAAGAAAGGCGCGCCGCAGGAAGAGCAGCGCGCGCCCGAAGCGGCACGGCATAGCGCAAAGGAAACTCCGAGGCTTAAGCAGCGGTTTCGCAAGGAAATCGCGCCCACGCTGATGAAAGAATTTGAGCTCAAGAATCCGATGGCAGTGCCACACCTGCACAAGATTGTGGTCAATATGGGTGTGGGCGAAGCCACCCAGAATGCCAAGGTTTTGGATCCGGCGGTGAACGAACTGGCCCAGATCACAGGCCAGAAGCCGGTGGTGACTCGTGCCAAGAAATCGATTGCCGCCTTCAAAGTGCGCGCCGGGCAGCCGATCGGAGCCATGGTGACTCTGCGGGGCGATCGCATGTACGAGTTTTTTGACCGGCTCGTCAACATTGTTTTGCCCCGCGTGCGCGATTTCCGCGGAGTGTCTACAAAGTCGTTTGATGGGCGAGGCAATTACACTCTCGGTCTGCACGATCAGCTGATTTTCCCGGAGATCGATTATGCAAGGGTCGACAAGCTGAAAGGCATGAATGTGACGATCGTGACCACCGCGGGCAGCGATGATCAGGCGCGCTCGCTGTTGCGGCATCTCGGAATGCCTTTCAAGGCATAGAGCCACTTCGAATGTTGAATTTTGATTTTCGACTTTCGAGTTTAAGAACTCAGACGGTCAGCCCCCGAGGGGCGGAAGAGTTCAGCCCAAGGCGTCAGCCCTGGGTCAGGAAGTATAGAAGAGTGAGACAGAAAGCCAGAAGCTAGGAGCTGATTTTAGTGGCAACCACAGCAAAACGAGTGAAAGACGCCGCCGAAAGCAGGGTAAAACCGGCGAACGTGAAGAAGCCGAAGTTTTCCACGCGCAGACACAACCGTTGCAAGATTTGCGGACGTCCGCGGGCATACATCCGCAAGTTCGGAATCTGCCGCTTGTGTTTCCGCGGTTTAGCGTTGCGGGGAGAGATTCCAGGAGTTTCCAAGTCCTCCTGGTGATGTCTTACAAGTGTGTTTCGGCAAGACGGACGACGAATGATCAACGACGAAGTTTTAAGTCACGGCGGGTTCTCCGGTAGCACCGGAGCGAACGCGTGACAAGGAGAAGCTAAACAATGAGGTTGACCGATCCGGTCGCAGACATGCTGGCGCGTATTCGCAATTCAATTAACGCGCGCCATCAAAAAGTAGATGTTCCCGCTTCCAAACTCAAGACGGAGATCGCGCGCATCCTGAAAGAAGAAGGATATATCGCGAACTTCAAGCCTGTGGAAGAAGAGGGACACAAGCTCCTGCGCATCTACTTGAAGTACAGCAACAACGAAGCGGCGATCTCCAACGTCGCACGCGTGTCACGGCCCGGCTGCCGGGTGTACGTGCGCCGCAGTGAGATTCCGCGGGTGCTTGGCGGACTCGGCATCAACATTTTGACCACTCCTCGCGGTGTCATGACGGGGAGGCAGGCACGGAAGGAAGGCCTCGGAGGCGAGGTCCTGTGCGAAGTATGGTAGCTAGTAGCTTGTAGCCATGAGCTAGTAGCTAAGAGCTGAATTTTATGTCACGAATTGGAAAAAAGCCGATCGCAGTTCCCAAAGGCGTCACAGTAAAAATTGAAGGCAACACGGTTGCGGTTCAAGGACCCAAGGGCAAATTGGACACACACTTGCCGAATGGCATCCGTATGG
>JAFAGX010000514.1 GCA_019237515.1 Acidobacteriaceae bacterium | reverse complement strand
GCTCGCGATAGAGCCGGTTCAACTGTTCGATCCACTTCTGCACGCCACTGTGGAAGGGATACTGCAGCACATGCCATTCCAGGCTGGCGTCATGCGCCCACTCGCGGACTTGCCCCCACTCGCCTCCCATAAACAGCAACTTCTTGCCGGGCTGAGCGTACATATATCCGAAGAGCAGACGCAAATTTGCGAACCTTTGCCACTCGTCGCCTGGCATTTTGCCAATCAGCGACCCTTTTCCGTGAACGACTTCATCGTGGGAAAGCGGCAAAACGAAATTTTCGGTGAAACCGTAAAGCATGCGGAAGGTCAGCTTGTCATGGTGATACCTGCGGTGGATTGGGTCCTGCTTGAAATACTCGAGCGTGTCGTGCATCCATCCCATGTCCCACTTGAAGCCAAAGCCGAGACCACCAATGTAGGTCGGCCGGGAAACCATCGGCCAAGCCGTGGACTCTTCCGCAAATGTCTGAACATCCGGATGTTCGCTGTACACTTCTTGATTGAACTGACGGAGAAAATCAATGGCTTCGAGATTTTCGCGCCCGCCGAATTGGTTCGGAAGCCACTCCCCATGCTGTCGCGAATAGTCCAAATAAAGCATAGACGCTACCGCGTCCACGCGCAGCCCGTCTGCGTGGTATTTGTCCAGCCAGAACATGGCGCTGGAGAGCAGAAAGCTCCGGACTTCAGTGCGGCCGTAATTGAAGATGTAGGTTTTCCAATCCGGATGAAAGCCCTTGCGAGTATCCGCATGCTCGAACAGGTGCGTTCCGTCAAAGTAGGCCAGCCCATGCGCGTCGGACGGAAAATGCGATGGCACCCAATCGAGGATGACGCCAATCCCGTGCTGGTGAAGGTAATCCACCAGATACATAAAATCTTGCGGCGTGCCGTAGCGGGCAGTAGGAGCGAAATACCCGGTTGTCTGATATCCCCACGAACCGTAGAACGGATGCTCCATTACAGGCAAAAATTCAACATGCGTAAATCCCACGCGCTGAACGTATTCCGCCAACCGCGGCGCAATTTCGCGATACGTAAGCGACCGATTGTGTTCTTCAGGTACTCGCATCCACGATCCGAGGTGCACTTCGTAAATCGCTATCGGTGCGTGCAGCGAATTGCGCTCTCGCCGCTTCTGTAACCAGTCATGATCCGACCACTGATACTCCAGATCCCAAACGACGGAGGCAGTACGCGGCGGCTTTTCATGCCAAAGTCCGAAGGGATCAGCTTTGTCCGCAACATAGTCCTGGTGCTGTGAGCGGATATGAAATTTGTAGAGGTCCCCTTTCTGCACGCCGGGGAGAAAACCTTCCCAAATCCCTGAACTTCCTCGCGGGTATAGCGGATGTGCGGCAGGGTCCCAGCGATTGAAACTGCCAATGACGCTGACTTCCCGCGCGTTCGGTGCCCAAACACTGAAGCACGTGCCTCTTTCGTCTCCAGCATCGATCAGATGGGCGCCAAGCTTGCTATATGCTCGAAAATTCCGTCCTTCGTTGAAAAGATAAATGTCTTGTTCGCTTAGCAGGCGAACATCGGAACGGCTGGCCAAATTCGTGGGTAGGGTCGTCTCCATGTGGGTATCTAGGCTAGTTTACCGGATTGAGAAAAGTTGTGATTGCTACGGCCAAAGGTTTCTTCTGCTCGCCGCCCCTCGCTCGGGTTGCATGCTAGACTTGGTTTTTCTGTCATGCCCGTCACTCGCGTTGTCATTTTGTGGCACCAGCATCAGCCTTTCTACAAAGACCTGGTCACCAACGAATATCGTCTGCCCTGGGTCCGCTTGCATGCGCTCAAAGACTATTACGGGATGGTGAAACTGCTGAATGAGTTTCCTGATGTGCACCAAACTTTTAATCTGGTTCCTTCGCTCATAACCCAGATTCAGGATTACGCCTCCGCCACCGCCCGTGACCCCTTCTTGGATGTTGTCTCCAAACCTGCTCGGGATCTGAGCCCTGAGGAGCGCCGCTTTGCGCTGCAATACCTGTTTCAGGCAAATCCCGTAAACATGATTGGACGCTATCCACGGTATCGCGAGTTGTGGGAACGCTTTCGCGGAACTGGAAGTTCTCCCGAGCGCGCCGAGAGATACTTCCAGGCGCAGGACTTCACCGACCTGCAGGTGCTATCGCAGATTGCCTGGTTTGATGAATTCTTCCTCGCCGAGCCTGAAATCGCAGCTCTAATAAACAAAGGCACGGGATTTTCTCTCGACGATCAGAAGTTCATCGTTGCTCGCGAGCGCGAACTCGTCGGGAAAGTCCTATCGGCCCATGCTGCTGCGGCCCAGCAGGGATCCATCGAGATCTCCACGTCACCTTTCTATCATCCGATTCTGCCGCTGGTCTGTGACACGAACCAGGGCTCCATTTCCAGCCCAGGATTACCACTTCCCCAGAATCGCTTCCGCCACCCTGAGGATGCGCGCGAACAACTGCTCCGCGGACTGGATCTGCATCAGCAGGTTTTCGGCGTGCGCCCGGTTGGCGTTTGGCCGTCGGAGGGCAGCGTTTCGGAAGAGGTCCTCGCCATCGCGCACAGTCTCGGCATTCAGTGGATGGCCACGGATGAGGGCGTGCTAGGCCGTAGCCTGCAAGTCAACTTCGCCCGCGACGGAAATGGGCGTTTGAGCGATGACCTGGCCCGAAAACTGTACACCATTCATCAATATGAGAATGGCAGCACGAGCATGCACTTGATTTTCCGCGATCACACCGTCTCGGATCTGGTGGGATTTGTGTACTCCGGCATGCCCGCCCAACAGGCCGCAGCCCACCTCATCCAAAACATTAAGGATGCCGGCCAACCTATTCTCAATCAAGGTACCGATGCCGTCATCCCTGTCATCTTGGACGGTGAAAATGCATGGGAATATTATCCGCAGTCCGGCCGGGAATTCCTGCGGCGGTTTTATGACGGCTTGCAAAGCGACCCCGGGGTAGAGGCGGTTACTGTTTCAGAGGCGATTGCCCGCCATAAAA
>JAFAGX010000422.1 GCA_019237515.1 Acidobacteriaceae bacterium | reverse complement strand
CGAGAGGCTCTTCGGCTCGCCCACGGAACTCGCTTGTTTCGTTTCGGCTTTCTTTTCCGGTGTCCGGCTGCTGATCAAAGACTTTTTCTGGACCGCCATCGTGTTTCTCCTTCGTGCGCCTCTAGCGCTTTGAACTCTGGGATCACTGTCGCTGCTTCATCCCGACACGCAGAGCTTAGTAGCACCCTGTGTGCCAAACGGAGAGCCTTTGCTCCTGCTCAACATAACAACTGAATTTTCATACTGTTAATAGCTGGATAGAGCCTTCGCGTGTGTCCATCGGGGTAGATGGAAAATCTAACAGCATTAAAAATTCATCTTTGCGACGATTAATTTTTGATACTTTCACCTCCGTCAGTCGCGGCCAATTCCATGTTTTCGGCAGAGATAATGCATCTTCTGTTTGTCCATGTGCAGCAAGCGAGCTGCGCCGACCTTGCTCCCGCCCGAACGCCGCAATGCGGCACCGACATAGGCAGCCTCAATGCGGGCCATCTCTTCGTCGAAATTCACTCCTTCTTCCGGAATAAGCATGGCTTCCTGGCTGGTGGTTGTGGTCACCAGGATTTGCTGCGGCAGGTGCGTGGGTAAGATGACGGGTCCGTCTACCATCAGAACCAACCGTTGCGTGAGATTCTCCAGTTCGCGGATGTTGCCGGGCCAGGAATACTCTTCCAGGATGGCAATCACCTCAGGATCCAATTGCTTGACCGGAACGCGATTCAAGTCGGAGTAAAGTCTTAAGAAATGATTCAGCAGCAGCGGAATGTCGTCCGCACGCTCCCGCAGGGGAGGCAAATCAATTGGAACCACATTGATGCGATAGTACAGATCTTCCCGGAAACGGCCCGCGTGCACCATCTCCTCGAGATCTTCGTTCGTTGCCGTAATCAGCCGGAAATCAATTTTCTTGGGAGTCTTGCCGCCAATCCGTGTCACCACACGATCTTCCAACACGCGCAAAAGCTTGGATTGGAGAGGCAGCCCCAGAGTGGCGATTTCATCCATGAACAATGTGCCGGCATGTGCCAGTTCGATGTGTCCCGGACGAGCTACCTGCGCATCCGTGAATGCCCCTTTCTCGTGGCCGAACAGCTCAGTTTCAATCAAATTGTCGGGCAGAGCAGCACAATTGATGCTGATAAAAGGCTTTTCCGATCGCGGTCCCGCGGCAACAAGGGCCCGAGCCACCAGCTCTTTTCCGCTGCCACTTTCGCCGCGGATTAGAACCGTGCTGTTACTGTTCGCAACCCGGCTGATCGCCTCATAGACCCGCTGCATGACCTCGCTGGCTCCAATCAGTCCTTGAAACGACTGCCGTTCAGCCTCGCTCCTCTGCTCTTTTCGGTATTCGATCTCGGCAGCACGCTTTTCCAGGGCGCGGCTCAGAACAACATTGACTTCTTGAAAAGAGATGGGTGCGATGAAATATTCATCTACGGACGCCGCGATAGCTTTGTATCGTATGCGACGGCTATTGGAGCGGGTAAGCGCAACCAGAACTGAATCGGGGGCACTGGTACGCAGTTCGGCAAGCGCGGCGAGGCCATCTTCAGTACGCTCCCCCACGGTATCGATGTCAATGAGAATAGCGTCCGCGAAATCCTTTTTGTAGGTGGAGAGGAAATCGGCCCAGGTCTGAAATAGCTGTACATCGTAGTCGGGCGCGAGATATTGCTCGGCCTCCGGAGCTACCCGTTCGTCCGTCGTGAGAATAAAAACCTTGTAGCGGGAAAGCTGACTGCGGGCAGTGGCGGTGTGCATGCACGCTCCCGGCGGTCGAGGATTATACAAAATTTTGACCATGAGGGATGAATTTTTCTTACTGCCATCATTGCAGGTTGATCCCGCGGTGTTAGAACGTGGCTCCGTGAACATAGATTCAACAACTTGCAGCAACCCCTCGCTTGCAAAATCTGCTCCGCTTCCGTAACCTAACTCGCGGCCACAGAAGTAGTTCCCCTGAAATCGCTTAGAACGGAGAACCCGTGGACATTAATGTCACTAAACGCGGTCCAGTCCAACTGATTCGCCTTCGTGGCCCGCTGCGCATGGGACCGCCGGTAGATGATTTGAGGAAAACGATGGAGGACCTGTTGGCGAACGGAGAGTCGCGCTGGGCGCTGAACCTCGCGGAAGTACCGATGGTCGATTCCAGCGGGATCGGGCTTATCGTTCGATTTCTGGCCTCCACCAAGCAGCGAGGCGGAACCATCAAGCTCGTCGCGCCTTCCAAATTTGCGGTTCAAACCCTGCGACTGGTTGGGGTTCTGAACCTGTTCGAAACGTTTGATGATGACGAGTCAGCGTTAAAGTCTTTTGCCTGAGATGTTCTCTTACAGCAAATCTAATAGCCAAGTAAGTTCAAGAGAATTTATTAAATTGAAATTAGAGAATCCCACTGCTGGGGTGAAAACTGGCACAGCAGCCAGCCCAGATAGGTACAGGCTGGGGAATTGACCTTCATCCCGAGCTTCACTGAACCGACGAGTGAAGCTTCCCACAATAACTTGTGCTATCGTCGCATTTCGGACAGACGCGAGTTGCAGCGTTCTTAAAATCCGCTCTCGCGATTTCCAGAGGTAATTATGGTCGAAAGCTTCGTCAAGAACCTTATGCAGATGTTTTGCCGCCACAGTTTCTCGTGGCCGCACAGTAGTGTTGATGGACGGGATTATCAGGTGTGCGTGATTTGCGGGAGTGCTTACGAGTACGATTGGCGCAGCATGCGACGCACCAGGCGCCTGGCCTCGGTCATCGCTCAACCGTCAGATCTCGATAGCCAGCCTTATGCGGAGCGTTGATTCGCACGCTCAACTGATCAATGATTTTCCTGCCAGCGTACTCGCAACAAACTGATCCGGTAGGCTACGGATTGCGGATCTTAGCTGACCTCTTCCGAAGACTGTAACTCCTCACCAATGCTCTTCATTGCGGCATTCAAGGCACGGGTCAGATTATGCCGGCAATGCTCAACCGACAACTTGGCAACCTCATCGGCTGCACGTTCGAAAACCTGTAATGTGTCGGATGCCTGAGCCCGCAGCGATTCAGTTACCGACGCGACAATGCCTTTTTGTACGACCTTCATGTTCGAGCTTGCTTCGTCCAATTGGGCCGCGAGTACCTTGACCGCTTTTGAAGTCAATTCTTCGCGGATACCGTTTGCAACGGCTTCAAGCTCAGTGCGCGTATCCTTCAAGGTGTTGCTTGCCATTTGGCTAAGCCGTTGGTCGAGACCCGACTCCAGAGTACGGGCGGATTGGTCTAGCTTCGCGATACGGCTATTCAGGGATTCAATCTGTTCGTGCAACCGGGCCGACTCGAGATCAAGAGAAGATCGAAGTTGTTGCAGGTCTCCACGCCGGGCATTATGTTCTTCGTCCAGATTATCCTTCAAGTACTGAATAAGTTCTTCACTCAGCCGTTTCAGGGAGTTACCGCCCTCCACTAACTTCGCTTGATAGTTCTCTACCCCTCGCCTAAGCTCTTCCCGAACGCTCTCAGAGATATACGCCGACGTCTCGCGAGCCCGCTTTTCGACAACTTTTAGCTCCTCGGCTACCCGGTGTACGAAGTTGTCATATCCCTCAGACGTTCGCTGAGTGATTGCCGCGTTTGCGGCCGCAAGCAGATGTGCAGCTTGCTGACGCGCTTCTTCCAATACGCGCGGGCCCAAATTGTTCTCCAGACGTAATCCAAGCTGTTGCTCAAGTTCCGGGGGAATGCTGGAGAGCGACACTTCAAAGCGACTCGCGGTCCCTTCCCGGCGGGCCAGCTTTTCTTTAAGCCCGGACAGCTCTTCTTGCAGCGGACGAACCGACTCCGCAATTGTCCTTTTTACCTGCGCTTCTAATTGACGAACGATGCGGTCAACCACCGCTTTGGGCGGCTGGTTGGTATCGGTCTGAAACCCCGATCGGGAAATACTCGCTGCCATCTGCGCAGAAATTGGCCAGTCGTTGGGATAATCGGCCAGGCCCCAGAAATTTTCGGGGCGATCGAGTTTCGTTCCCAATCTCCAAGTCCGATTGTCCGACCCGACTGGCTGACAGGAAACAACGTGAGCGGTCGCCTCGCGCCCATCTTTACTATGGAAGTGAAGGGGAACGCCGGCGTCGAGCTTTATAGGGGATAGCATTGCACAACCATGTGCGTTGACAACCAAGGTTTCACATACTTCCGAGAAGTGCTTCCCATTTAAGCTGGTCACAAGAATGGGTACCGCAGTAGGAACTCTGGAGCTCCGCCGTGGGGTTGTGGGGATATTCGCAGTTTGCATGTGTTTTGCCTTTGCTGCCAGGAGTAGGTGGCTTTGCTGCCGGAGGCCACACATGCAAAAGATACCTCTAACCGCTTTGTTGGGAAACAAGTCGGAGGTATCGTTAGCACTATGTCCAAAAGTACATGCTAAAGATGAAATGCTATCCTTGAGCGATTGTCCTAATCTTGCTGATTGACAATCCTGCTAATATCCTAAATAGAGGAGCCCAATGACGAACCTAAGTGGTGTCTTACGTCAACTTAAGAACGAGCGCCAACGCGCGCAGCAAGAAGTCCAACGCATCGATGCCGCTCTTGCAGCCTTGTCCGGAGGGAACCACAAGCGGCCGGGAAACACTGGAACCAGAAGACTGTCCGCAGAGGCGCGCAGGAAGATTGCCGCGGCGCAGCGGGCCAGATGGGCAAAGATTAAGAAAGCAGCATAACAACCACGCTGCAATTAGCCAGGATTGGGCTGGATCGCGCCTCTTTGCCTACTATTCAGTGGCTTAACTGTGCAATCAGATTAGTTTGCACTGCCTCTTCGGGTTGCCACTCATACGGCACATACAATGAGATGCGATCGAGCATGCCTGCATAGCGTTCGTGTAACTTCCTTCCGATTTCGGAAGATGTCCCGGTTACCGCGATGTCGGCCAGCATCTCGTCGCTAATTAGCCGTGCCATGCCTTGCCAATCGCCTTCGAGCGACTTTTGATGCAGGTCGGGGCCAATTCCCTGCCAGCCGTGTGTCTCAAGAACCGGTGCATATGTCCGGGTCGACGCATAAAACGCAACTTGCTGCCTCACTGCCTCCCGATTCTTGGCACGTTCGGCTTCAGTATCTCCTACTACGACGAATGCAGCCGTCACGTAAGTGAAGTCTCGCCGTAGTCGACCCGATGCGCCCAGTCCACTCTCCACAGCCGGTTGCACATATTCGCGCAGGTACTTTGCAGTATGGAAGGGGTGCACGTGCAAACCATCGCAAACCTCTCCCGCCATCCGGCACATATACTGATTCACCCCCGCAATGTAGACCGGAATATTAGGATGACTAATAGGACCGGGATTGAAAAACGGAGTCATCAAGTCGAAGTGGTAGAAGTCACCCTTGAACCGGAGGGGAGTTCCCTTCTGCCAACATTGCCAAATGGCTCGTAACGCCAGAACCACTTCCCGCAGCTTCGGGCCGGGCGACTCGAACTTCACGGAAAAGCGGCGCTCGTTATGAGCCCGCACCTGCGAGCCAAGGCCAAGAATGAATCTACCTTGCGAACCCTTCTGAATGTCCCAGGCGGTGTAGGCAAGCAGCATTGGACTGCGCGGAAAGGCGACCGCAATGGATGTACCGACCTTAATGGAAGATGTAGATGCCGCCGCGACCGCTAGCGGCAAAAACGGATCGTGCTGGGTTTCAGAGGTCCACAGGCACCCATAGCCTATCTTCTCTGCGTTACGGGCGTACTCGGGCAAATTTTGAAGATCGTAGTCGCGCAACCCTAAATCAAGCGTCATTGGCGGCCAGCCTGGCAACTACTAAACTGAAGATAATCCGTGCGAGCGGGCGTGAGCGTGGCGCGCGAGCTGGTGCTGGTGCGCAATGGCAGCCAGTTTGTTACCGGTGAGTTCCTCGTAAACCTTTGCAACCTGCGAAGGAAACCCATCCTGCGCCCCGGCATTAGCGTCGCTCACATACCGGGCTATTTGCTTGTCGGATTTCAGCGTCGCCCGGATCGATTCGATTTTGGTCTTACTGTCCCCGGTTGGGGTCTTAACCAGAACCATCCCAACCTGGTCTCGAAGTGCCTTGAAGAAAGCCTGCTGATCCTCCAAAACTGTCGCGGCGGAGCGCGAGCCATGACCTGTGCAAACGATGCTCGCGTCAAGTTTCCTGGCCTCGTCGAGAGTTCCTATCCACTTGCCTGTATCTCCATCTCCCACGAAGTTGTAGGGTCCGTTCACGCACATGTCGCCGGTGAACAGAATCCGCTCTTTGGGCAGCCATGCCACTGCGTCGCCATGTGTATGCGCCACTCCCAGGTGCAGCAGTTCAACTCGATGCTTGCCGTCGTCGAAAACCAGGTCTTTCGAAAAGAGAACCGAAGGCGGCTTGAGCTTTGTCGTCTTTAGATCGGGACGGTCCTTCAATGCGCCCTCCCATCTGCCCGGCGTACTTCCGTAATAGCCGGTTTCGTATTTCTTCATTTCCTCGACAACGCCCGTATGGGCGACAGGCACGCCGCCATTGTCCACAAAGATTTGATTCCCGTAAGCATGGTCTCCATGATGATGAGTGTCGAAGGCAAATCGAATCGGCTTGTCGGTCAAAGCGCGAATTTTGCTGATAATCAGCTTTGCCCCTGCGGGAAAATTTGCATCGACCACCAGAACGTAATCTTCGAAGATGATCCAGCCGTTATTGCAGACCGCGTCGGCACTGTCGGATATGTTTCCCTCGTGGAAGTAAATGCCCGGAGCGAGGATATCCTCCTTGGCAGCCTCGGTCATGGCTGCTGCGGGTAGCGGTTTGGTTAAGAGCTCTGCTTCCGCTGCGAGGCTCAGAAAGGCACCGCCTGTTTGTAAGAACTGACGCCTGCTTACATCGCACATAGACACCTCCGCTAGAGCCACTGGCGGGCCCGATTTTGTGTGCCCATTAAAGGATTGCAAAACGCTCGGGCGGATTATACGCCAGGTTTCGTGACTGCCTCAAAACAGTTCTCGGACGGCGCCTCAGGCAAGCTGCGCATCGCTTCGAGTCTGTAAAGTAGTCGTATGCTCTTAGAAAGTGCTACGAGGCGAGTGGGGTGTATCGGAAGCTTGTAATGTGCATATAGCGGGTTGTCCCAGGCGTAGCCCAGCCTCCCCAGGCGGAGTTGTTCGTGCCCCACACATTAAAGAGGAATGGGGCGGGAGCTGATGGCACAGACTCAATATGAGTAACGATCAGCTGACCGTCCACATACCAGTCAACTTCAGTGGGTTGCCATACGATTTTGAAATCATGCGGCTGTAACTGGTCAAACCCGTTAACCTCCGTATCCTGGTAATTAGACAAGCCCGACCAGTTGGTGCAATCAACGGCGTACGGCCGGTCCCCTGTCTGCTCCATATCGATCTCGGTTTGAGAGTTATTGGTGAATAAAAATCCCGATGCTGTGGTGCCTGAAACCGCCGCAGAGACCCGGGAAGTGAACTCGAAAGTTCCATAACCGAAGGACTGCTTACTGTGCACCTCTGCTCCAGTGGACAAAATCCCATTGCCTTGCTGCTCCTGACTAAGCGTCAGGACCAGCTCAGATCCAACACTCACGTTAGAGGAAGAGAATGTCCCGGTATTCCCGTTTACGTTGCCGACCGGGGGAGCGGTGCCGCTGTCCTTCTCCCATGTATAGCCCGCGAAGTTAAATTCGTTAGCCCCAGACAATGGAGTGGGGTTCGAGGGCGAACTGTCAGGGGATGACGATTTAGCCGATGGCATCGTACCACCGCCACATCCCGTTAAAACGAGTAGGGTGAGAAGTACAAAGACTAGGTATGTTGCGAACCGGTAATGAAAACTCCGACTGCCGTAGGGTCCGTGCACGGTGGTGTCCTGATTCCCGCAGCTAAGTTGAAGTTATCAACATGCTTAATGAGCGGCGAGTTACGGAAGGGCACGAACGGTTAGAAGGGCATTAAAAAAGTAGCGACGAATGACGAGTTTTCAGCCCGTAATTGGACGACTCTCGCTGTAGGCAACTACAGAGCTGTAGGAGTTCAACTGCTGAGTAAGTCTTCAGTCAGGAAATACAAACGGCTGGGTCTGGCCGTTCAGATTTTCTATGACTAAGCCCTCAGAATTGGTGACCACATTCACATTCTTCTGCACGATATGGTTCACAATACCTTGAAGTATGGTGGAGCTGATGCTGATGGAGACATTGTCAGGCGAATTGTCGTCGACGCGATGAAACAACAAGATCAGCCATAACTTATTCGCGACAGCGTAGTCGATATAGCCAGTCAGGTTGGCGAGTGTAGTATTCAGATCCGTTTCTCCGGCTTCCGACCACAAGTAATACGGCATAATCTGGCCGTGGCCGGAGCGTTTTCCGTTGTAACCCGAATCGGAATCGCGCGCGCCGAGAAATCCTGCGTTCTGCACCGCTAATCCGATAGTGCTATTCGGGTACCCATAGTCTCCGTACGGATATGCGAAGGTGAGCGGATTCAATTTATGCGCGATCAGGTCGGCTTTTGAGCCGCTGATCTCATTTGTCAAGGTGTCGGCTACGGCACAATCAGGTACTTGGCAAAGTGTGGACAAAGATTGATGTGTTCGAGTGTGGGCGCCAATCTCGTGCCCATTAGCGGCCATGGTTTGTACTTCGTCCCACGTGAGGAAACCCGTGTTTCCAACGCCGACAGGTCCCAGGCTAGGATTGACAATCGTGCCGCCGAGTGTGTTGCCGGTAATGATGTATTGCGTGGTCCGAATTCCTGCCGCGTCAAAAATCGGCAGTCCGTTGTCGTACATCGATTGGTAACCGTCATCGAAATCGATCGAGACGAACCCGCTACTTGTGATCAGAAAAGGCAAAGTTGTTGAGGTCGCTGCCTGAGGAGCTGGATTAGAAATTGAAACGGCCACTGTCGCAGCTGACTTCAACTCTGGCGCTGGAATGGTGACCGTTATCGTGTTGGAGGTTATTGAAGCAGGGGTGAGGATGTTCGATCCGAAGTTCACCGTTGCCCCAGTTGCGAAATTGCTGCCGGTAATCGTCAGATAGGTCAGATCCGCGCTGCCTGTCAGAGCCAGAGGCGGCGATAAACGAGTAATCACTGGAGGCATGGGCGGCGGCGGCGGTGGGGTCGTCACGGTCAGAAACACTAGACCTGTCACCGAACCCGAAGTCGCGGTGATCTGCGCCGTT
Source organism: Acidobacteriaceae bacterium (assembly GCA_019237515.1). The sequence goes on along the minus strand of JAFAGX010000422.1, from coordinate 2,383 downwards.
CCGGCGGCAACGCCGGTTGCGACGTTGCCATTCATAGTTGCGATATTCGGATTTTCGCTGCTGAATTGCACCGTCGAAAGCGGAAAAGGCGCGCCAAACTGATCGGTCCCGGATGCGGTGAAGGTCTGCGTCGTGCCTACATTAACGGAAGCGTTGGTAGGCGTGATGCTAATGGTTGTCAGTGCCGGAGGAGCAGGAGTTACGGTTAGGTTCACGGGTGCTGAAATGATCCCTTGGGCACTGGCGGTAAGAGTTACGGACCCGCCACGCTGGGCGACTCCTGTTGCTATCGCCCCATTCTGACCTTCGCTGTTAATCGCATTTACGGTTGCAACGCTTGGATTCGAACTCACCCAAGCGAACGTTAACCCGGTTATCGGCAACCCAAATTGATCTAATCCGGTGACCGAAAATGAGGTCGAACTGCCTGCCTGCACTGTCGCCGTTGATGGCGTTGCGCTGATCGTCGTCAAAATTGCCGCTGGTCGAGTCGTTGTGAGCGTCGTACTGGCAATGACGCCCTGGGATGAAGCCGTGATCGCCGTTGTTCCGCCATTTGGCCCACCCGGACCATTTGCAAGCCCATTGCCGTTGATTGTGGCAACATTCGGGTTACTGCTCGAGAACGTAAACGCAATCCCGCTCATCGGATTGCCGTATTGATCGATACCGGCGGCAGCGAATTGTTGCGATCCGGTAGTGAGGATCGAAGGATTTGCGGGAGTTAACACTATAGTCGTAAGTGCAGGTGGTGGTGGGAGTACGGTCAGCAGCGCAGGTGCGCTACTCACACCTTGTGCCGACGCGATCACTGCTCCAGTACCCTGACATAGACCCGTCGCCGAACCTGCATTCAGGCTGATGCAATTCGTATTCGTCGCCCAGGTAAACGCGATCCCGGGCATTGGCTTGTTGTATTGATCGAGACCTACCGCTGTAAAACTTTCCTGGCTGCCAACCTGAATCGATGCCGATGCCGGAGAAACGCTGATTTTTGTCAGGACTGACGGGGCAGGCGCAACGATAAGGCTCAGCCCTGTCTGTGCTGTCAAAGCTCCTGAGGTCCCGGTGATAACAACCGTTGCTGTACCCACTACGGCCGAAGCGCTCGCCGTCAAAGTAAGCGTAGCCTCAGTGGACGATATAGGACTAAATGAGGCACTAACCCCGCTCGGCAGACGGAAAGCGGCAAGACTTACGTTGCTAGCGAAACCGTTTGCGGGATTTACCACGATCATGCTTTGTACACTTTGTCCCTGCGCAACCGTTGCTGTTGCTGGCTCGGCAGACAAGGTGAAACTAGGTTTCGGTGTAACCGTGAACAACGCGGAACTGGTGATCCCGTCAGCGCTGACCTTGATTTCCGAGGTGCCCGGCGCGATTCCGGTGGCGATCCCGTTTGCGTCGACCGCAGCAACGTTGGGATTGCTGGTCGCATAGCTCAACACAGTTCCTGTGATTATTTTGCCGTCCTGATCCTGCGCGGTAGCGGCAAACTTTTGGGTTGCTCCGACTGTGACGGACGCCGTCTGTGGCGTTAGTGTAATCGATGCAATCGAGGATGGCCCGGAGTCCTGTGAGGATGTGGGTGGGGAGACAGTTCCACCTCCGCAGCCAGTCCAAGCCAAAGCAATCAGCAAGAGAAAAGATGCGAGACACTTGGGAACACTCTGATCAGTCAAAGTGTTCCCCTTCTGTTTCTGAACCGCGAGTCGTTCCTGTGCTGGAGCAAGTCGCATATGTCCTACCAGAACCCATTAACTCAGTGGATGTGCATCTCCTTGCGCAATGGCAAGGGAGACTCGGTTACGTGCTTCCGCTGGAAGATGTAAGCCGGAGTGGGCACGCGCTCAGGATGCAGCTCAACTTTGGCAATTGGTGCGGCTGCACCGGAAATCTGCACCCACGATGCCAGCGATGGTGTTCCCGACTGGTTCACCAGGAACAACATGTAATAGCCAGGCGGCGCTATGTTTGAATTCGGGGGGCCAGTCACTTTCAGGCTGCCCTGCCCGCTCGTAAATGAGAGACCAACATAGCGTTGATCCATATCAAACGAGTGAGTGACCGAGCCGGCTTTGATCAACGCGATCGACGTAACCGTCGCTGCATCTGGGGTTGATAACGTAAATGACTGTCCGTATGTGATGGAACCAGGCGCATTGCTCGCTGCTGCCGGCCTTTTGGCTGGGCTGCCATCGGAATTGAAGAGATAGCTCGGCTGATAGACTTCTATGTGATTTTCAAAAACGCCTTGCGCTGGGTTGCCGCCAGCCAGAAACACCGTTCCATCCGGTAGCAACAATTGCGTGTTGTGATACAAGCGTGGAAATGCATTGCTGCCGGCAGAGGAGAATGTATTCGTGGTGGGATCGTAAATCTC
>JAFAGX010000409.1 GCA_019237515.1 Acidobacteriaceae bacterium | reverse complement strand
AGCAACTGCGAAAACGAGAAATAAGCCCACAACATCAAAAATGTCAGCATCCATTTGCCGTGGTCCTGCACAAAATCCGGCCTCAACCACTCCGACATGGGCTTGTATTTCACCAGAATGCGTTCGACCACAACCGCAAAACACATGGCCGAGAGCACTTCCCCAATCATCACAATCAGCCCGTAAATGGTGGAGATCCAGCTTGGATCGATCGACATCAACCAGTCGATCGCAGCGAAGGAAATCGTAAATGCGTAAAGGATCAGCCCCGGCCCGCTAATCGCTTTGAATTTTTGCGCATTCATCCGCGGATTTGGCAGGTCTTGTTCCTGCGACCACTTGGTCAACAAAAATGACAATACGTTCCAGATCGCGAAGTAAATAACTGCCCTCCAAATGAAACCGCTCACCGAAAGATAGGACTTCGTGATGTCCTGCAAATGGGCCCGCAGCTTGAGATCTGCGACCGTGCTGAGTGGGCGGTCCCATATATAAAGATGATGCAGCCCGAAAAAGATGGGGATGAACAACACCGTCATCAATGGAATGCAGCGCATCGCCGCACCCATCACTCTCCGGACCACGGTCCCCCATCCGCCTCCGGTGAGGTGCCGAATCATCAGGATCGCCATCGACCCCAGCGTCACTCCGAGCCATGCCATGAACGCCAGCAAATAGCCGCGAAAGAATTGGCTCGGCTGGAAAACGCCGCCGATAATTGCGCCGATAGAGAAAACAATGCCGATCATTAGCGAACGCGACTGAATCGTCCGCGTCACCGGAGGCGCCATCATTTCCTGGGCGGAGAGCGGCCTTGTGCTCACTTTGGTTCGCCCTCCGCTTTAATCTCCGGCAGCGTTGCCCCTGAACCAGGATCCCCGCGGAACTGCGGCGGCTCCGACGGCACCTTCTGGCCCGACGGCACGTCGGACATCGTTGCTCCCTGGCTCAATTGCAAAGCTCGAATGTAAGAAACAATCGCCCAGCGGTCCTCCGGCGGAATTTGCGAAGCGTACTCGGGCATGGCGCCAAATCCATTCGTCATTACATCGAAGAAATATCCCAGCGGCGCCTTGCGCAGCCGCTCCGTGTGATAGGACGGCGGAGTTCGAAAGCCGCGCTGCACAATCATTCCGTTCCCATCTCCCAGACGCGAATGACAAGGGGAGCAGTAGATATCGAACCGCTGCCGGCCCCGTTCCAGAACCGGTTCCGTGACAGCAAAAGGCATGTAATCACCGGGATTGCTTCCAACCTTTCCGGTGTAGAAGTACGTGTCTTCGTGTACCTGTCCACGTGCCACAGTACCTTCGACCGGAGCTCGCGCCGATCGCAAATCCGCGAAGAAATCGCTTGCAGCCAGCGGCTTGTACCGTGGCTGATCGTGCATGTCCTGTCGGCATCCCACCAGAAGCGAGACCGCCAGCAATCCGAATGACGAAATGTTGCGAGTTAAACCCACGCTGCTAGCTCGGGACCTCCGAAATCGACCGCGGCCCCAGAGTCTCCAGGAAAGTGCGAGTGCCGATGCTGCTGTACCGGGGATCGGATGAGAACACAATCAGGAAAAATCTGTCTTTCGTGGCGAACGCGAACCGGGGCACATTGAACACCGGATGATACGGCATCGGCAGACCATTCAATGCCAGCATCCCGAAAACCGCCGCCAGCACCGAAAACAGAATGGTCATCTCAAAGGTCACCACGATAAACGCCGGTGCCGAGTGATACGGTCTCCCGCCAACATTCACCGGATAACTCACTGTCGCAATCCACCACTGCAGCAAATATCCACTCAGGCAGCCGAGGATCCCGCCCACCAGCACCACCAGAGGCACGCCGTTGCGGTGAAAACCGATCGCCTCCGAAAGCTCCTCGATCGGAAACGGACTGTATGCATCGATCTTCCTGTATCCCGCCTCGTGAGTCTTGCGGGCTGCAACCACGAGTTCCGTCGGCGAATCGAACTCCGCCATCAAACCATAAATCGGCGTGCGCTTCATTCCGCTTTCACCTCCGCCTCCGGCAGCAGGGTGCGCATTTCAAAGATCGAGATCCCCGGCAGCAACCGCAGGAACAGGAACATGCATGCCGTGAAGAAGCCTAACGTGCCGATAAACGTCGCCCAATCCCAGCGCGTTGGATAGTACATACCCCACGAGGATGTCAGGAAATCGCGGTGCAAGCTGACCACCACAATGACGAAGCGTTCCAGCCACATGCCGGTCAAAATCACCGCCGAAACCAGGAAAAGCGGTAGCGGCCGGTTGCGGACTTGCCGAATCCACAACAATTGCGGAATCCCGATGTTGCAAGTGAGCAGCGACCAATACCACAAGTGGTATGGCCCGTGTAGACGGTTCCATAGCAGGTACGCGTCATAACCGCTTCCGCTGTACCAACCCATGAACGCTTCAATTCCGTATCCATACGCAACGATAAGCCCCGTCGCGAGCATCACCTTTGCCGAATTCTGCAGATGCCGTTCGGTGATGAAATCCTCCAGCCCGTAAAACTTGCGGATGGGAATCGCCAGCATCAGCACCATGGCAAAACCGGAGTAGATCGCGCCCGCAACAAAATAAGGCGGGAAAATTGTCGTATGCCAGCCCGGCACAATTCCTATCGCAAAATCAAAGCTCCCTACCGTGGGCACGGAAAGCACGAGCGGAGTTGCCAGCGCCGCCAGCAGCAGGTAGGCCGTTTCGTATCGGCTCCAATGTCGTGCCGATCCTCGCCATCCCATCGCCAGAATTCCGTAAATCTTCTGAGCTACCCGGTTTTCCGCTCGGTCACGCAAAGTTGCAAGATCCGGTACTAACCCGATAAACCAGAACAGAATCGACGTCGTCGCATACGTGGAGACCGCAAATACGTCCCACACCAGCGGACTGCGGAACTGCGGCCAATAATTCATCGTGTTTGGATACGGAAACAGCCAATACGCCAACCATGGACGCCCAAGGTGCAACACCGGGAACATTCCGGCGCAGGCCACCGCAAAAATCGTCATCGCTTCCGCAAAGCGGTTGATCGAATTTCGCCAGGATTGCCGTAACAAAAGGAGAATGGCTGAAATCAAAGTCCCAGCGTGACCAATTCCGATCCACCAAACGAAATTGACAATCGCAAATCCCCAGCCAATGGGAATATTCACGCCCCAAATGCCCACGCCTCGCGCAAATAGGTAGCTGATGGCAAACAACAAGACCATCGTGATCAGGAACGAAATGCCAAATCCAAACAGCCAGCCATTCGACACCGGGCGCGTCAGAACAATCGAACTGATTTTGTCTGTGACCGTGGCAAATGTATGGCCAGGCTCGATCACCGGTGCACGATCCTGTCGCGCGTCTACTTGAATTGGCTCATCCATGTTTCCCGCTTAACTCTCCAGTTCCGGATTCGGATTCCGAATTTCCGCCAGGTATGTCGTCCTGGGCCTCGTGTTCAAATC
>JAFAGX010000443.1 GCA_019237515.1 Acidobacteriaceae bacterium | reverse complement strand
TTCGGCGAGGACGTTAATCTGAACTCGTTCATGGCTGCGGGAGCGAGCGGAACCGTAATCGACGATTTCAGCGTCGACAACTTCGACCACAGCAAGCTTGGGTTCATCGGCGGATGTTACGTCATGTGCGGCAGCACCAATGCGCGGCCTATCGAATTCCATCCAGTACCGCCCGGTACTCCACGCTGGGGAGCCAAATGGAAGGAAGCCGTGCGGCGACACTACAACCATACGGCGGTTTTCAATCTGTCCGGCAGCTCAATGCCTATGCGCGGAAACTACCTCGATCTGGATCCGACATATCGCGATGCGTGGGGTCTGCCACTGCTGAGAATTACGTTTGACTTCCCAGAGAACGATGTTCGCATGGCGCGCTATGTCACGCACGAGGCGAGCAAGATTGCGTACAAGATGGGCGCCAAGATTGTGGTCGACGAACCCAGAAAGCGGCCGTTCTCGGTTACAACTTACCAGAGTACCCACAACACCGGTGGCACCATTATGGGTGAGGATCCTTCAACCAGTGTCGTCAATCGCTATTGCCAGAGCTGGGACGTTCCCAACGTATTCGTCGTTGGTGCATCGAACTACCCCCACAATTCCAGCTACAACCCAACCGTGACGCTTGGCTCCTTGATCTACTGGACAGCCGACGCACTGAAGAACAAGTATCTAAAGCGCCCCGGAGCCTTGGTGTGACTATGAATGCAAAAAGCTTTGTGAACCGCGTCATCTTTTATTCTGTGATTGCAGGCGGCATTCTTGGCGTGTACGTTGCCGCCAGGGCGCAGACGACCGGCGGCTCTTCAACAGCTGCCATTGCGAAGCTCGGCGCACAGGTTGTCGGCGAGGGCACGACACGAGGAGCCGTAGCTTGTGCTCGCTGCCACGGCTATGACGGCGCATCGGACGGCAGCGGTGCCTTTCCTGCACTCGCAGGGCAGTCCGCGTATTATCTGGCGGAACAGTTGCGGCAATATGCTTCAGGCGAGCGTCAAAACGCGATCATGGGATCGATCGCGAAGGGATTGAATGACGACGAACTCCGGTCCGTCGCTCAGTATTACGCCAATGCCAGTCCGCCGCTGATCGCTCGCCACGCCAGCTCAGCAGATCTCGTGACTCGCGGCAAGCAATTCGCGCTGCAAGGAGACGCCTCCGCCCGCGTACAGAATTGCATCAGCTGTCATGGTCCGAATGGAGAAGGACAGCCGCCGTCAGTTCCCTTCCTGGCGGGGCAATACGAGTCTTACATAAGACTTCAATTGCTGATGTTCAAGAAAGGCTACCGCAAATCCGCATCGATGCAGGATGTTGCGCACAACCTTCCTGCGCCCCATGCCGAAGCGATTGCGGCGTATTTCGATCAACTGCCATTGCCTTCGGAAAGCAATAACAAAAGTAAATAAAGCTAACAAGTGGGAAATACATATGAGTGCTCCGAAAACAGGACTCCCTTCCAACATCGAGACCGAACCAGACTTGCTATCTGAAGAATTCTCAGTGGAAGTCGCCGAAGAAAGGCGCGGCATACGCGGGGCAGCGGTAATTGCATCCGTCGCAGTAGCGTTGCTTTTCCTGGGTTGGCTCTTCTTTTATTTCGAACTGTATCTGCGGAGGGCGAACGGTGGGTAGCTCAAGTTTCAATCACAATCTGAGCCGGATTCTGCCGGAAACTTTCATCACCACGACGGAACGGCGTTGGTTTTTCGCGATGGCAAGCATTATCGGAATCATGATGGCCGTGGTGGTTCTAACCAGCGCTACGCACATGTTGCACCCTCCGAGTGACGTGGAAACTATCGATCCCACGACGCTTCATTTGCAAGGAGAATTCGTCGAGAACAATCTGGGCCCTGCCGTCGAGGATGATGGCTCAGTCTCGGTACGTATGCTCGCCGAGCAGTACATGTGGGTGCCCGCATGCGTGAAAGTTCCGAGTGATACAACGGTGCGCTTCCGGCTGACCAGTGCAGATGTGGTGCACGGATTCTTCGTCGGGGAAACCAACACGAACGCCATGGTCGTTCCTGGCTTCATCACGGAAGTGCTTAGCAAGTTTCCCCATTCGCAGGAATACAAAATGCCCTGCGATGAATTCTGCGGATTCGGTCATCACGCGATGGCCGCGCGGGTCGTGGTCGTACCCAAAAACGATTTCGACAATCTGTCGCCGGAAGAAAGGATGAGCTGTGGAGCGCAATAGGTTACTTCCGTTGGCACATCTCTGGGCAGCGTTTCTATGCTTCCTGCCTGCGATTGGGTTGGGAGTCTGGCAGATGTGGATGCGCAGCCCGCTGCGCGCGCCGCTCGATGACCCAAACGCTTACTACGCGTCCGTGACTGCCCACGGCTCGATCATGGCGTACGTTTTCCCCACACTGCTGGCCATGGGATTCGGGTATGCCATCGCGAATTCCGCGATGAATGGCGCATTGCGGGGAATTAAGTTGGGATGGCTTGGTTTTTACCTTGCGGTGATTGGCACGGTGATGGCAGTCATACCGATTGCGTCCGGCAGATCCTCCGTCCTGTACACCTTCTACCCAACACTGATCGGGAGTCCCTGGTACTACGTCGGAGTCGTGCTGGTGGTTGTGGGCTCATGGTGCTGGATTGCGGTCATGGTTCTAAACATGAGGGCGTGGAAGAAAGAGAACCCCGGCAAACCCGTTCCGCTGGCGCTATTCGGCATCAATGCAGCCGCAATTCTGTGGGGATGGACCTCGCTAGGAGCGGC
>JAFAGX010000259.1 GCA_019237515.1 Acidobacteriaceae bacterium | reverse complement strand
AACGATTCCGGGGGCTTCTACATAAAACTCGGCCAGATCCGCCCGGGCTTCCACGTTGTTGGGGTCGAGGCGAACGGCAGTTTCGAACTCGCTGCGGGTTTTCTTCGCCAGTCCCATAGCCGAGAGAAAATGAGCATGACTTGCCTTTTCTCCATACACTCGACCAAGCCATAGGTGAAAGTCACTGTTCGACGGCTGCAGTGAGACCGCTTTCTCGCAGGCTTTAGCAGAAGCTTCCCAGTTATCCACAATAAAGTAGGCCCTGCAAAGAAGGTTGTACCCATGTGCGTCATCCGGCGCATTGCTCAGCTTGGTTTGCAGAGAACTAATGGCATCATCAACCCGCCCCTGTGCCAGAAGAGTCTCGGGAGCAGGCGCCGCGCTCGCAGGAAACGAACAAAGGCTGGTTGCAATTGCCAGCAATGCTACGCGGCCAATTCGAAAGAACGAGTGACTAAACATAAATCAGTGGACCACCCTTACTGCCAAACCATCATGAAGCGGCTTGGTATTCAGCGGACTCAGCGCAACCAACGCATTGTTGGGTATCCCTGCGATTATCTCAACCTGCGTTAGGTTAGAGAGTGATGTTTTTACGTCCTTGCGATGCAGTTCGTTATTAATGATTTGGTACACATAGCGCTGGCTATCTTCCTGATGAATGGCCTCACGCGGGACGGCGAGCACATTCTGATGCTCGGCGGTCACAATCGTCACGCCCACGTTCACATTCGGCAGGAGCTTTAGATCTTGATTATCTACGATGCATGTTGTCTCGCCCACGTTTCGGGTCTCGTGCCGCTTGATTACTGTCGGAATGAAGGTAACTGAGCCATGCCAATCACGGCCAGGGAGCGCATCCCAGGTCACCTGGATCGGATCTCCGGGCGCAAGCCGCCCGATGTCGGGCTCATCAACGAATGCCCTCACGCGTACTTTGGACAAGTCTGCTTCCTGCAAAATCAGATCTCCGGGGTTGACATATCCTCCCTGTACGACCGGGAGGGAATAAATAACGCCGTCGAAAGGAGCGCGGATATTCAGTTGACTCAGGGTGTCTTCGGCTGCACTGTAAGCCGCTTGCGCTTGCTCCTTTTCGGCTTCGACTTTGGCGATCTCAGACTTGGAATACCGCTGTTTCTGCTTCTGCTGTAACAAAGAATAATCAGTGGTAGCTCTCTGCAGCTGATCTTCTGCAGCTTTGACTTCTCCTGCCGAAGCCGCGCCATCTTTCTCCAGCCGCTGCAATGCTGCGAGATTCCGCTGTGCCGTATCGCGAGCCCGTCGCGCCGTACTGAGCTGGGATCCAAGGGTCAGCACTTCTTCCTGAGTTCCCCCCGCCTGCACTTCGCTCAGATCGGCTTCTGCCGACCGGATCTTCGCCGAAGCTTCAGCCGCTGCGCTGCGTGCTTCCGCATCGTCCATCTGCACCAGAAGTTGACCTTTCTTCACATGGTCGCCTTCTTTGATCAGCAGCTTCTTCACCGTCGTTCCATTGGGAGCATGAGCTTCAAAATTTTGTATTGGCTCGACTTTGCCGTTAGTGGAGACCACGCTACGGATGTCGGTGATTTGTGCGGTCGCAGCGCGGATCGGCACGGAATCGCCTCGCGACATAAACGAGGCGAGCAGCAGAACGGCGGCGACAATAATCGATGTCCACATCAACCAGCGATTGCGCCTCCAAAAGCCGCTATTGAGGTCTCCCAGTGACATGCCGATGGTTCACACAGACTACTGTACCACCGCAAGCGTTATCAATCAGTTACAGAGGAACCTGAACGATTAGATGCGGACGAACCCGCCAAGACCCGCAAAATTGCCTTCGCCTCGTATAACAGCCGTCAACGGATGTCATGCTGCTATTTGGCTGCAGCTTTCACGCTAACCCTTGCACCGCTTTAGTTTTCTGATACGCTTTGTCAAGGCTCCGGAAGCTCTGTGGGGAGTTGACGCGGCTTTCCTTCGCCGGTTACTGTCCTGACTCCTCGCAATCCCTGTGATCGTTATGGGCGCGCCAGCTTCGAAACTATCGCGGATCGGCAGATATGAAGTCTCCAGCCTTATCGGCTGCGGTGGAATGGGTACCGTCTATTGCGCTACCGATCCCCGCATCGGCCGTCGAGTCGCCATCAAGGTTTTAACCGGTCCATACAGCGATAATCCAGATTTCCTCGCGAGATTTTATCGCGAAGCAGTTTGCACAGCGAATTTGCAGCACCAGAACATTGTCACGGTCTACGAGTTGGGCGATCAGGATGGCTATCCGTTCCTGGTAATGGAGTACCTGGAAGGGGAGAGCCTGGATTCGCTCATTTCCAGCAGCCGCGCTCTGCAGATTTCTGAAAAGTTAGAAATCATCGCTCAGGTTTGCGCCGGCTTACAGTATGCCCACCAGCAAGGTGTAATCCATCGCGACATCAAGCCGGCCAACATCGTTGTCCTAAAAGATGGAACTCCTAAAATCGTCGACTTTGGAGTTGCCCAAATGCCGGGGAAGCGCCTGACGCGGGTTGGTCAGGTGGTCGGGAGTTTGTGTTACATGTCGCCCGAGCAATTGGCTGCAAACACCGAACTGGATTGCCGAACAGACGTTTATTCCGCAGGGGTCGTACTCTTCCAATTACTGACCGGCGCCCTTCCGTTTGAATCGAAGGATGCAGCGTCCACAATATTTAAGATTGCTAATGGTCCCCGCCCTTCGCTTGGAGATTTTATTTCCAATTACCCGGTCGAGCTGGACAGCATTAATCAGAAGGCTCTGGCGAAGGACCGTGAACATCGTTATTCCTCTGCCGAAGAGTTTGGGTCGGACCTGGCACGGCTGCAGCAGCAACTGAATGAAGACAAATTATCCCGCTGCCTGGACGATGCAAGGGCAGCGATTCACAGGCGCAATTTCGAAGCAGCCCGGCAACAGCTTGCGCAGGTGCAGAAGATTGATCGTCGGAACAGGAGAGCGAAGCAGGTTTCAAACGAACTGCAAAAGGCCGTGGAGGCTGAACGCCGTAGCCAGCAGGCCAGCAAGTTGCGCCTGGACGTTGAAGAGGCCCTGGTGCGCAAGGATTTTGATTCCGCGAAAGATCGCCTGCGTCAAGCGGAGGCACTCCAGGCCGATCGCGACGCTCTGCAGTCTTTGAAGAACTCAATTGTCGAGGCAGAGCGGCGCGCCACCAGTTTCGAGCAGCAAATGAGCCGGGCCCATCTGGCATTTCAGCGTGGCGAGTTGGAAAAAGCCAGGCAAGCAGTCGAGCAGGCGCTTGCTCTTCAACCGGGAGAGGTTTCTGCTAAAGAACTGGCGGTCATTATTGCCCGGAGACTCGAGACGAGCACAGCTCGCAGCGGGGATCTCATAAAGCGCACCAAAAAGTCTGTCATGGCTGGGAACCTGGTCGAAAAAGCCGTGGCCGATGCTGAGCTCATGCTCTCCATGGGGCGATTGCGCGAAGCCGAGGCGGTTCTGAGTCGGGTAATCCGGGAAACGCTGTTCGTACCCGCTGAACTGAGAAGCCGTGTCGAAGCTGTGCGCCAGGAATTGGAAAGACAGACACTGAACCCTCGCTCTGGGAGCAATCAGCAACCTGCGATCTTTGAGCAAATTCCTGGACCCAATTCTAACGATTCGCTCGTTGTGGACAAACCCATAGGAGCCGTGAGCGATGCCCGCGTCGCCGAGTTCGTAGCGGGACCGAATTCGAGTACTCCATCCATGGAAGTGGCTTCACCGCAACCGGCGAGGGAACGGTGGACCGCCGGTTTTATCCCCCGCTCGTCCTGGTTGTGGGTTGGATTTGTAGCTGCAGCTGTGGCATTAACCAGTGGGCTTGCTTGGACCACCTGGCGCAAAACAGTGAAGTTCGATAAAGCGACTGCAAGGCAGCACTCATCTGCTCCGCAGAACCAGGCGCCGTATGTTGAGATCAATGCCGAACCGTGGGGAACGGTGAAACAGATTTTCCCTCAGAATGGCGGTAGTGTTCTTGAGACTAATGACCTCACCCCGCTTAGGATTAAGCTGAATCCAGGGCACTACGTTATCCGTGTCGAAGGTCCCAATCAGCAATCCCAAACCGTTGATGTGAATGTGCCGGATCACGGGGGACAATCTTACTTCGTGTTTTTTGGGCGGCCGGACATCGACAAACTCATTGCGACTCAGTGATCAACTTCAAAAATTCATCTCATAAATCTTCATGATTTTGGGTGAAAGATCCTGGTTGCCCGGCTGAAATCCTTGTTGCTTCGCCATTCGAAACTCATTCAGCGCTTCTTCCCGCAAAGCAGAATCCGTCTCTCCTCCCAGCATGTAGCGGGCAATTCTGCTTGCACCGAGATAGAAATGCGCCAGTTCTCGATGGCGAATGCCTCCCTGGGCATAGCTAGCCAGGTGACCGTCAGCCTTCAAGTAATCGCCAGAATAGAATTCAGAAAGCCCCTGTTCCAGGTCCATCAGCATCGCCTGCTGTTTCGGCTCTCCCGGCCCGTTGGCCTTCAATAACGCGGCGTCAAGGTAGGCTGTTCGCGCCGCATCATATTTCGAAGCTTTTGCAGATTGGCGGGCCTGCCTCATCAGGGAGGTGTATTTTTCAATTTTTTCGATGTACTGGTCTGCTTCACTATCCCCTGCGCCGTTTAGATTCCGAAATAGTTGAATTGCGCGATCGAAATCGTTGTTTTCGTAGGCTGCAATTGCGTCGTCCCGTCTTGTTTGTTGCTCCCCTTTGTTTCGTTTCGGGGTACTCTGCGGGCTGGGCGCCTGCGCCATGCTCCGCATTTGCTCACAAAGATGTGCCGCTTCGTCTCCAGCGCATGAATAACGGGGATTGTCACCAGCCAGAAGGCAACTGTACTCAGCGGCTTCCTTAAAGCGTTTTGCAATCTCCGCTTCTACTGCCTTTTCGCAAGAGCGATTGTCCCGGGCTTCGGCTGTTTCGCCGGACTGCTGTTGCAGCGACGCTTCAAGCGATTTAGCCTGCTGCAACAGCTTAGCCGGGGCGCCGGGTCCATCCTTTTTGAGGCTCAGGGCTTCTTCGCACTTCTGAATCGCGAAGTCCAGACTACGAAGGTCTAGCTCATCGGAACTTCGGGTGAGAACGTTTTGCGCTAGCGTAACCGCATCCCGATAGTTTTTAATTTTTCGCAAGTAAAGCTTGGCATCCTCAGCGCGCCCTCCCTTGACTTCAGCAAAGTCAGTCTCCGCCATTTTAAAATCGTTGTTCTCATAGGCCCGCACAGCATTACTGAAAAGCTGATCATCGGGAGAAGACTGGGAAAAAACAGGCGTTGCCAGACAACAAATGAAAACTGCTGCTGCCCGCCATCTACGCGCGCGCGGAAGGCCGCGCCTTCCGGCAGAGGGTTCTTCCGCCAGAAATCCGTTCATTCAATGCTTGCCTTTTCAACCAGCGGGACGATGTGCGCCCGTCGATTCTGTTTCCAGCATTGGTCGCTGGACTCCTTACAAAAAGGACGTTCTTTACCGTAGGTGATCGTTTCTATGCGGGCGGCTTCAATTCCTGCACTTACCAGCATCTCTTTCACTGCAGTGGCGCGGCTTTCGCCGAGTGCGAGGTTGTACTCGGCCGATCCCGATTCATCGCAGTGACCTTCAATCAGCACGCGCAGATAAGGGTGTTCGTGAAGCAGTTTGACGTCGTTGGAAATTGTGCTCTGCTGGTCAGCCCTCACCGAGTACTCATCCATGTCGAAGAACACGTCCTGCCTGCCGCCCTGTTTCGCAAAAAATTCTTCGGCTTTGGCTGGGTTCAGAGCCAGCGGTTCAACCGTCACGGTGGCCACGCTTTCCTGGGTTCCGCCCGGGCCCGTGGCAATCAGACGGTAGCTGGTGGAGTCAGTGGGCGCCAGGGTCATGGATCCGTTTGCTTCCGCAACTCCCAGAGGCTCAATCCGTACCTGGGTTGCGTTCAGGGTTTTCCAGGTGAGCTCGATCTTTTCCCCTGCTATTACTGTCGCCGGGCTAGCTTCAATCGATGCCACCGGCGGCGTCGGCGCAGGCGCAGCTGGAACTGCATTGACTTCGGTCTTGTGTCCGCCACATCCGCTGAGTATCAAAACAGTCGAAAACATCAAGGCCAGAGCGAAATCACGTGTTGCCGCGCTAACCGGAACTTGGAGTAGACGAAGTAAGCTCATAATTTACGTCCTTTGCAATTAGTGACGGCAGATTGAATAACGAGCAAAACCGGAGATGGAGAGGCGCGGAGCCGCCTGTGAGCGGTACTCGCTTGGTATCTAAGCAGCGCGATTGCAGATTACAGGGCCCGGCCACGGACTCCTCCGAACGCTTGATTTTTAGGAGTTTAGAAAGGGCACCCTACAACGCACCCTATGATACTCCGCGATTGAGGGAAGTCAACGCCCGCGCCGCAGCACCCGGGTTACGTTGACTTGAACTCCCTTGCGTGTGAGAATTCCTGAAAATCCTGCCGAAAGTGGCGAAGTATGGCCAACTGGTCGATCAAGCACGTTCTTTCCGATGACCGAGCCTCAGAGATAGCCGAGGCGGCCCTGGTGCTGCCACTGGCTTTCATGGTTTTGCTGGGAATTTACTGGTTCGGCCGGGCATTCAATACCTACGCAACCATCAACAACGCGGCCCGCGAAGGCGCACGACTCGCGCTTGCGCAAAGTTGCGGTAACTGCGGGAACGTTGCTCCTCTTACCACTAACATTACCAATGCCGTTGAACAGACAATGAAGGCCTCCAGTGTAGATCCAGGGCAGGTCAGGGCGTACACACCGGCCCTTAATTTCTGTAGTGGAGGAACGAGGGCGCTGAATTGCAGTACTGGAGGTGCGAGCGGCAATATCGGCGTTTGCACGAACGTGCGGCTCGATCTTCCCCCGGTCAACGGGGGCGCGGCGGCATGCGGTGTCTCAGTCGCCTTCCAATATCCTTATCAATTTTGGTTGCCGTTCACCTCGCTGAATAACCAGCAGATTATTCTTACCGCGGATGTGCAAATGGCGGGGGAATATTGATGTCCGCCAAACGCTTCCTGGAGCGACTCGTCGCCGGAACAGAATCGACAAATGGTGCAGCCATTGTGGAGTTCGCCGTGGCTCTGCCATTGCTTATCGTTCTGGTAGTCGGGATTTTCGATTTTGGAGGCGCCTTCAACATCAAGCAGGAACTCGGTAACGCAATGCGAGAAGCAGCGCGCTTCGGCGCGGCGCAACCAACGAATGATCTTCGGAATGGCGGGACACCGCCGTCGGTTGACGCAATCCGTTATCTGGTGGACTCCTACCTCGTCGCAGCGAGAATCAACGATTGCGGCTTGGGCGGAGTGGGTGTTCCGGGTGGTGGCCCACCCTGGGTTTACACTGCCAACGGAAATGGTTGCGCCGGAACGCTGACCTTAACGATTAACCGCGGCGTCGTACTGCCGGAAACAGTCGCAGGCACGGCCATCAATCTGCTTGCAACTCAGGTGAGTATTTCCTATCCATATCAGTGGCGTTTCAATAATGCCTTGCACTTGATCTCTCCAGGCAGCACCTTTGCCCTCGCCAATATTCCTGCCGATGCCACTGCTGTAAATCAAGACTAGGAGAAGTGTGGCGCGGGCGCTCTCGCCCGCGAGGCGCTGGGTTAAGGTGTGATCAGACGCACAGGGATCGGAGAAGTGCCGGTTCCACCCAGTATTGGAGTAGCACCGTTGTTTGTAGTACCGCAGCCAACCACATTCAGCACGGTGATGTTGACGTCATCGGCGTTCGAGCCGTCGCTGCCATCGGAAACGTAGTTGATGAAAGCTTGGAGATAACCCATGATCGTCACCGTGGTACCTGTCACAGTTGGATTAATGAGCGGTATGGACACAATCGAGCTGCTTGTCGAGACTTTATTTCCGGACTGTGGGCCGCTCTCAGCGGTAATCTCCTTTGGCCCTGCTGGCCATGGGCTGGGATCCGTCAGAATATCTTGACCCGAGTTTGATCCCGGTCCGCCTTCGCTTGTCTCGTGAGTTAAGCAAAATACCCCATCTCTTGTTTCATGTGCGGCGCCAGCAGGGATGACGGTGCTGTCCCACTGAGCATTCGCCGCACCGCCTCCACAGCTTAGGTAAGCATATGCATTTGCATCAGAGCACTCGATGGACCGTTCAAAATCTTTCGGCCCGAGGCAGGAAGGACAGACATTACTTGCATTCGCTGTGACCAGCGCCGGAATGTACTGAACCTCGCGCGGCGGTCCGTTAGTGGCCGTCAGTGGGAAAGTCGGGCTACAAGTGGCGCCCGGACCGCAAGCTGAGGTCAGATAAAACGTTTCGCCGATGGCACCAGTTTCGACAGCGCCGGCCGTTACAAAGGTCCCAGCTGGAGCGTGATAGGGATCAAGATTGGCCACCAGCCACGGCTTCACGTTGCGTGGTGCAATGGGAGTGAAATTGCCAGTACTGTTTGCCGGGTTGTAAGCCTCAGCGGTAGCTGACGCTCCTGTAGTTGCTGCCCGTGTGCCCCAGATATGCGCGAAGAAGGTCGGCAATCCGGTTCGCTGCAACGACACTGTAACTTCGGGATCGTTGGCCGGGCAACCCGTCAAGTTCGTGAAACTCGGACTGCCGGCCATCAAGGCTGGCGCAGTGCCAGAAACGAGGTTATTCGGCAGCACGGCATTGATGGCTGCTGTCGCCATCGTATGCGCCAAAGTTACTGCAGCAGTACAGTTCGAATCAGTCGACGGCAGCGTCGTAACCCCAGAATCAGCAATGGCCTTCGCCCCGGCCAGCGCTGCCGCATCCGCCGCGCGCTGGATTTCCGTGCGGGCGACATACAGCGTCACAACATCAATCGCCAATGCTGCCATTGCCAGCAAGCTGACGATCGATATCGCAACCAGAACAATGGTCTGACCGCGTTCGCGGCGACGGCCGATAACAGAGGCAGTCTGCATGTGCAATCCTAAGTCTCGTTACGCTCTTAAAAATTGTCATTCCTAGCGGGATTTGTCGATCCGCGACGCGGATCGGCAAACGCAGTCGAGGAATCTGCCTCTCGACTCAGCTGAATCTTACGTCTGAGAATTTGGCCTGGTCAATGACCAATAGGGCTAATCTCTTTACGAATGTGGCTGGGTATCGGGGCTGGCCGGCGCCTCATCGGATATCAGATTCAAGGCGCGCTTCAAGCTTCCACGCTCTTTCTGAATTTTTTCCTGCAGAAGAGTGATGGCATAGATCAACTGCTCCGGGCGGGGCGGACATCCCGGGACGTACACATCCACCGGAATCACCTGATTGACGCTTTGCACCAGCGCGTAATTGTTGAAAACACCGCCGGAGGTCGCGCAGGCCCCCATTGAAATCACCCATTTTGGTTCCGGCATCTGTTCCCAAAGCTGCCGGATTACGGGCGCCATCTTATTCGATACGCGGCCGGCAATGATGATCAGATCGGACTGCCGCGGCGAAGGCCGAAAAACCTCTGCACCAAATCGCGCAATATCAAAGCGCGATGCGCCCATGGACATCATCTCGATTGCGCAACAAGCCAGGCCGAAGGTCATGGGCCAGATGGAGCTTTTGCGCGTCCAGTTGATCGCGTTATCGAGCGTGGTGAGCACCACCCCTTCCGGCGTTGGATTGCCGTAGGTAAGCTCCTTCACTACCCGCTTACCGTTTTCAACCGTGACATACGGACCGAAGCTGACACCTTTCGCCATGGTTATTATTTTAAACCACCGAGGACACAGAGATCACTGAGGTGATTTTCGCCGTGCGCCGCGTGGCCGGACCTAAGGTATGAGCACCACTTTACCGAACATTTGGCTGGCTTCCATGTACTCGTGGGCAGCGCGAGCTTCTTTTAGAGGAAAAGTTCGATCCACAACCGGCTTTACTCTTCCGGCAAAAACATGTCCGAGAACCTCGTACAACTCGCCCATAGTTCCCATGTAAGAGCC
>JAFAGX010000343.1 GCA_019237515.1 Acidobacteriaceae bacterium | reverse complement strand
CTCTCTCTGGGCAGAGACGAACGTTGTGGTCTGACAGCTGTACCACCATATCGGCGCTACTGTCAAGAAAGTTCGTCTCAATGTACCTGATAGGGAAACGGCAGCGGAAAGCCTGAGCAGCTCTTGCACTTATACCAGCGGAAATCGGCAGTGAAGTATTGGCAACGCGGAATCGGGCAACGCTGACTCTTTACGCTGCCATCAAGGTTTCCCGTGACTCCGGCGTTAACGAAGCGTGGGAACATGCACGAATGAGTGGGTGAAGACCCATTCTCCGGCGCAGCCAATAAGCGAGCACTGTCTGAGCCAGGACATGCGCTGTGAGTTGCTCGGGCGTAAGTTGCTTCCAATCGCCGTTTCGGCCCTCTCGCAACTGCCGTGACTCCACGTGCTCGCCATCGATTCGATACTCGATCACGGCGGAGCCGTCTGCAGGATCGATACGAAGAGTGTTACAGTTCTGCATACTTTTCTGACAGCAATCTCCATGCCGAAAATGGGCCCGGGGTGCATCCGTGAATGCAATTGAAGAGACTGGATTTAGGAAGACCCTTTAATCGCTCTGGGTAACGGACTGTACGAAAAAAACTCCGCGAAACGAAGCTGACTGGGTAGCGGGCGATGTGTCACTCCAGTTGCCTGTAAGGAAGGTCACCGTCCATTTGACTCCCTGCAACCGGCTACGCTAGCCTCAGAAGTCCACCTCACACCCGAATGCCAAATATCCGCAAACTGCTCACCGTCATTTACTTGGCTTTATTTTTGAGCTCTGCGGTGTTTGCGTCGACGCAGCCGGTTCATGCGCCGCATGCCATGGTGGTGAGCGTGCATGAGTCAGCGGCGCAAACGGGCGTGAGCATCATGCAGGCCGGGGGAAACGCAATCGATGCGGCGGTTGCGACCGGCTTCGCTCTAGCCGTAGTCCACCCGGCGGCAGGGAACATTGGTGGCGGCGGTTTCATGCTAGTGCGCATGGCCGATGGCAAAACGCACTTTATCGATTTTCGGGAGAAGGCCCCTGCGGCAGCAACGCCAACCATGTACTTGGACTCCCACGGAGATGTAACCGACGATCCTTGGCTCGGCTATCGATCCATTGGCGTGCCCGGTTCCGTCGCCGGCCTGGTCTACGCCGAAGCGCATTTCGGAAAGCTGGGCCTGGCTCAAGTCATGGCCCCAGCAATTAAGCTGGCCCGCGAAGGTTACTCTCTCACTTGGCAAGAAGCGCGTGACATGCGCGGTGACAAATATCTCAGCAAGTTCCCCGACTCCCGTCACATCTTCCAGCGAGACGGGAACTACTACCAGCAAGGGGAGATTTTCCGCCAGCCGGATTTGGCTCGCACCCTAGAGCGCATTGCCAGCAAGCCGGATGATTTTTACCACGGCGCTGTCGCGAAGGAACTCGCTGCTGCAATCCAAAAGGGCGGCGGCCTGATCACAGCGGATGACCTCGCTCACTACGAAGTCAAGGAACGAGTGCCGGTAGAAGGCACATATCGCGGTTATCAGATTATCAGTGCGCCGCCACCTTCTTCCGGGGGCACTGTTTTGCTCGAAACTTTGAATATTCTGGAAGGCTACGATTTGGCACAGGCAGGTGACCGCTCGGCGGAATCGGTTCACCTTATCGCCGAGGCGTTCCGCCGCGCATTCTACGACCGCTCCGAGTTCATGGGTGATCCCGACTTTGGCAAAATTCCTGTCCCGCAGCTCATTGACAAGAAATACGCGGCCGCATGGCGGGATTCGATCGATCCGTCACAGGCTAGTGTCAGCAAGGACCTGAAGCGGCCTGCAATTTTCGGTGAATTGGAACAATTTGCCGAGCAGCATTCCCAACCAACTGCAACCCACGAATCGCCTTACACAACTCACTATTCTGTTATCGATACAGAGGGCAATGCTGTAGCCGTGACTACTACTTTGAATGATTGGTTCGGGTCACGGGTGACTGCAACCGGATTAGGATTTCTGCTTAACGACGAAATGGATGATTTCGCGGCCAAGCCGGACGCGCCCAATACCGACGGTCTGATTCAAGGAGCGGCAAATACCATCAGTTCTGGCAAGCGGCCTCTTTCGTCCATGACCCCGACGATGGTGTTGAAAGATAATAAGCTTTTCCTGGTTCTAGGATCGCCGGGCAGTTCTCGTATTATCAGTACAGTCGCGAACATCATCATCGGCGTGGTCGACTATGCAATGAATATCCAGGAAGCCGTGAATGCCCCGCGTTTCCACAATCAATGGTTGCCCGACACCTTGTTCCTGGAACAATGGTTCTCGCCCGATACGGTCAGAAGGCTGCAGCAGATGGGTTACACGACAACGTTCGGCGTCGGTAAGGATGATGGGTGGCGCGGATACTGGAGCGACGCGGAATGCATTGCTGTTGATCCCAAGACCAGCGAGCGGCTGGGCGCGAGCGACGTCAGAAATAACGGAAAGGCGGTGGGCTACTAAATGCTGAGAGCGATGTCCACCTACGTTTATGTCAAGGAGCGGCTGCATCCCGGCTTGCTCGATTCTTTGGTACGCGGCGGCGCGCAGGCAATTGAAATTTTTGCTGCCCGCCAGCATCTCGACTATGCCAACCGCAAGCAGCACGTACGCGAGATCGCGGATTGGTTTCGCACCAGCGGAGTGCCGTTGCACTCTGTGCATGCGCCCATGTACGCGGACTACGAATGGGGACGCACCGGCGCGCCTCCGGTGAACGTCACCTCAACCGACCGCGCCCACCGCATCGATGCTATGGATGAAATCAAGCGTGCCCTCGAGATTGCGGAACAAATTCCCTTTCGCTTCCTCATACAGCACATGGGCGTAGGTAACGAGTCATTCGATGACCGCAAGTTTGAAGCGGCAATGACTTCGATCGAGCACCTGCGCGCGTTCGCAAAGCCGCTCGGTGTACGCATTCTGCTGGAAAATATTCCAAACGAGATGTCGACCCCGGAAAAGCTGGTGGAGTTTATCCAGGCCACGCATTTTGACGACGTTGGCGTGTGCTTCGATATCGGGCATGCTCACTTGATGAGTGATGTCCCTCAGGCTTTCGAAACGATGAAGGACTACATACGCTCGACGCACGTTCACGACAATGCCAAAGATCGGGATTCTCATCTTTGGCCGGGTGGTGGATCGATCGATTGGAAGCAGGCGATGGAGCTGTTGCGCGCGTCGACAAATACGCCGCCGATTCTGCTCGAGATTGAAGGCGAGGAGAAAGTCAATCCCGCAGAGAAAATGGGCGATGCGTTTAAGAAACTTGAAGCCAGCTGAGTAATTGTCGATTTTCAATTGGGCAATTGAGTCGATCTCCGCAATCGGAATCGGCAATTGAAAATTTCATAGCGATGCCATTCCCTATCACCACCATCTCCGAAATCGGCAAACACGAAGGCCAGAGCGTTACGCTTCGCGGGTGGCTCTACAATCTGCGTGAAAGCGGCAAATTGTTATTCCCCCAATTTCGCGACGGTACTGGAGTCATTCAGGGAGTAGTAGCAAAGAATGCCGTTCCCGCTGAAGTTTTCGACGCGGTAAAAGGTCTGACGCAAGAATCCAGCGTAATCGTCGAAGGGAAAGTTCGTAGCGATAAGCGAGCCCCCGGCGGATACGAACTGGATATTTCGCACGTCCAGGTGGTGCAGCGTGTTCCCGAGAATGATCCATATCCAATTTCGTTAAAAGAGCACGGCGTGGATTTCCTCCTGGAGCACCGGCATCTGTGGGTGCGCTCACCACGGCAGGCCGCCATTCTGCGCGTACGCGCCGAGATTATTAAAGCGGCTCGCGATTTCTTTGACGAGCGCGGATTTGTGCTGACCGATCCGCCAATCATTACTCCGGCGGCATGTGAAGGGACAACAACTCTATTCCCGGTTGACTATTTTGAGGAGCAGGCATTTCTCACGCAATCTGGCCAACTCTACATCGAAGCGACGGCCATGGCGCTCGGCAAGGTTTATTCGTTTGGGCCAACCTTTCGCGCGGAGAAATCGAAAACCCGCCGGCATCTCACAGAATTCTGGATGGTCGAACCGGAAGTCGCGTTCGCGAATCTTGATGACCTGATGGAACTCGGCGAGGGTCTCATCAGCTTTGTTGTGAAACGTTGCCTGGAAAAA
Organism: Acidobacteriaceae bacterium; assembly: GCA_019237515.1. The sequence continues at coordinate 524 of JAFAGX010000343.1, read as the reverse complement.
CGCCGGAGTGATTTGCAAGTGATCGGGCGTGATGTTTCGAAGCTGGAAACTGTACAACCGCCATTCCCACGTATCAGCTACGACGACGCCGTAAAAATGCTGCAGGAAGCACACAAGAACGGCACGCTTGAAAACAACTTCGAATGGGGCGGCGATCTCGGCTCGCCGGACGAAACTTACATCTCCTCTCAGTTCGATCGGCCAGTGATGGTTCACCGCTACCCGGCGAAGGTGAAGGCTTTCTACATGGAACCCGATCCGCAGCGGCCGGAGTTAGCGTTGTGCGTAGACGTTCTTGCGCCTGAAGGCTACGGCGAAATCATTGGCGGCTCACAACGCATGGCATCTTACGACCTGTTGATACAGCGTATTCACGAGCACGGTTTGCCGGAAGAGGCGTTCAAATGGTATCTGGATTTGCGCAAATATGGGAGCGTGCCGCACTCCGGCTTTGGGATGGGAATTGAACGCGTGGTGGCCTGGATTTGCGGTCTTGAGCACGTCCGCGAGACAATCCCATTCCC